>CAMLLJ010000239.1 GCA_946480845.1 uncultured Gemmatimonadota bacterium | reverse complement strand
CGGAGCCGCCCGACCGCGCCAGGCCCTCGACCGAACGCCAGGCGGAAGTGAGCGGCGCGCCGCGCGCCACGAGGTCGGTGAGCACGCCGAGCGGAATCGCCACCGATTGCGCGGGGCGGAGCCGGCGCAGTGTCGCCAGCATGTCGGGGGTGCCGCCCGCGCGCAGCGTGGCGACACCGGCCACCAGCTCGGGCTCGGTGGCGCCGCTGCCGAGCGCCGAGCGCGCCACGCGCAGGTTGCCGTAGAGGGCGCGCACGGCGGCGACGATGCGCGCGTCGTCCGCGCCCTTGGCGCTGCCCTCGAGCGCCTTCTGCACCAGCGGCTCGCCGGGCAGCCGTTCGCCGCGGGCGCTGTCCACCAGTGCCTGCACCTGGAGCGCGGTGCTGCTGTCGAGGCGGGCGGTGAGCCGCGCGTCCTGCGCGGCGAGCGGAAGGGGAAGCGCCGCGGCGAGCGCGAGCGCGCAGGTCCATCGAAGGGTCATGGGGACCTCCTCAGATCGAGCTCGGGACCGTCACCACCGATGTCGGCGTGCCGAACTCCTCGCCGAGCGCGCGAGGATCGGCATCGCCCGGGACCCAGGCG
The DNA here is from genome assembly GCA_946480845.1 of uncultured Gemmatimonadota bacterium. Next base: position 2,036 of record CAMLLJ010000239.1, on the reverse strand, counting down.
ACGCCGTCCACGACGAAGGCGTAGTTGTAGCGGCCGGGGCCCAGGGGAATTGTAGTCGCCCAGACGTCTCCCGCGCGCGTGGTGAGCGGGTTGGCCCGCGGGTCCCAGTCGTTGAAGTCCCCGACGATGGACACCTGCGACGAGCCGGGGGCGCGGACGGTGAACTCGATGGGAGCGGCCAGAGGGGCCGGAGCGACGGGGTCGGGGCTCACGCGGGTGCGGCCGGCGACCAGGACCAGCGCCACGCCGGCCGCGAGCGCGCCGGCGCCGATCCAGCCCCGGCGCCGGCGCGCAATGCGCGCGGCGCGGATGTCCCCGCCCGCGCGCAGCACCGCGAGCACCCGCTGCTCGACGTCGCGCCCCATCTCGGGAGCGTCGCGCAGGGAGCGCGCGATCCGCTCGATCGCGGGGTCGGTCCGGTCTTCGTGCCAGTCGTTCATGCCCGCTCATCCTCCAGGAGCAGCCGCAGGCGCCCGCAGGCCCGCTTCACGCGCATCTTGAGTGCCGAGTGGCTCGCGCCGGTGAGCTCGTGCATCTCATCGTAGCTCAGCTCCTCGACGTGCTTGAGCAGGAACGCCTCGCGCTGGTCCGCCGGGAGCTGCCGGAGCGCATGCTCGATCTCCTCGCGCCACGCCGCCGACTCCGACACCGGCTCGACGCTGGCCCGCTCGTAGGCCGCCTCGCCATCCCGGTTCCAGACCAGCAGGCTCTTGCGCGCCTGCCGCGAGCGGCAGCGGTTGATCAGGATGCGGAAGAGCCAGGCGCCGACGCGCTCGGGATGGGTGCACTGGTCGATGGCCCGGTACGCCCGGACGAAGGTGTCCTGCAGCGCGTCCTCGGCGTCGTCCCGGCTGCCCAGCGCGTACCAGGCGTAGCGGCCGAGCCGCTGGCGGTACCGGGCCATGAGCGTCCCGAACGCCTCGTGATCGCCCTGGCGCGTGCGCAGGACCAGCTCCGCATCGCTGGGGATCGTCTGAGGGAGACTCCGGGAAGCTGTCATTCGTCACCGGCGCGGGGAACGCCGCCTGTAGGATGTGGCAGCGGCGACTTCCTGACAAGGACGCTCGGCGGAGGGCGAAGGGCACAGGGCTTGACGGTCGGCTGGCGACGCCATAACATATAACCATATGGTTATAAGAAGAGCCGTTCCCGCCGACCGCGTCTTCCGCGCCCTCGCCGATCCGACCCGCCGCCGGATCCTCGAGCGCCTGGCCCGGCGCGACCATGCGGTGAACGAGCTGGTCGAGCAGTTCGACATCTCCCAGCCCGCCATCACCAAGCACCTCAACGTGCTGGCGGAGGCGCGCCTGGTGAGCCGGCGGCGGCGGGGCCGCGAGCGGGTCTGCCGGCTGGAGCCGGCCGCGCTCCGGCACTCGGCCGAGTGGATCGAGGCCTGCCGCTCGCTCTGGGACAGCCGCCTCGACGCACTGGAAGCGCTCATGTCCGAACTCGATACGGAGGCACCATGACCACCCGCACCGACTCGCCCCAGCTCGTCGTCCGCCGCCTCATCCAGGCCCCGCCGGAACGGGTGTTCCGGGCCTGGTCGGACCCCGAGGTCGCCGCCCGCTGGGGATGGGGAAAGGCCTACGATACGATCGCGGTGGACCTCGACTGCCGTCCCGGCGGGCGGTGGCGCCACGAGATCCGCGATCGGACCACCGGCGAGACCTTCTGGTTCGACGGCGTCTTCCGCGAGGTCGAGCCGCCCCGGCGCGTGGTGCACACCTTCAAGTGGACCAGCGACCGGGGCCACGACGAGGCGGAATCGCTGGTGACGGTCGAGCTGATCCCGGCAGGGGAGGCCACCGAGGTGGTGATCACCCACGTCCAGCTTCCGCCCGACAAGGTGCGCGAGACGGATGAGGGGTGGAAGGACTGCCTCGAGCAGGTCGAGCGCGCCGTGACCGCGCAGTAGGCCGGCTGGCCGCGGCCGAGGTCAGCCGCGTACAACGATTCACGGCGTTCCAAGACCGAGGGCGGGCCAGGCGCCAGCTTGCAGCATGCTGACGCGACTCCCCAGCCGGCTCGGCGCA
>CAMLLJ010000238.1 GCA_946480845.1 uncultured Gemmatimonadota bacterium | reverse complement strand
GGAGAGCGAGGAGACCGGCGCGGCGGCGTCCCTCGACTCGCCTTCGGCCGATGGCGAGCGGCGGTTCGTTCCCGACCCGGAACGGGAGGATGCCGATCTCGTCGTCACCGAGACGATGGCCGAACTGTACCTGAGGCAGGGGCACCGGAGCGAGGCGCTCAGGGTCTATCGCGAGCTCTGGCTGCGGAGCGGCGACGACCTGCGCCTGCGCGAAAAGGTGGACGCGCTGGAGACGGCGCTCGCGGCGGAGGAATCGGGCGCGGAGGAGCCGGCGAGCGCGGCAGCGAGCTCCTACGCCGCGCCGGCGCCGGCACGCTCGGTCGCCGCCTTCCTCGGCTCCATCCTGTCGGCCCGCCCCGCGGGGGCGCCCGCGGCCTGGTCGGGCGCGCCGCCGGCGGGCACCCAGCCGCTCGCGGAACCGTCGCGCGCCGAGTCGCCCGATGCTGCTCCGACCCGGCCCGCTGCCGACCACCTTTCCCTGAGCGCCATCTTCGGCGAGACCGGCTCGCCGGTGCCGCCCGCGGTCGCGGCCGGCGCCCCGGCCGACGAGGACGGCATCTCCTTCGACGCCTTCTTCGGCGGTGACGCGTCCCCCGCGCCCGCCCGGGCGCGCGCCGCGTCGCGCGAGGACGACGATCTCGACCAGTTCCACGCCTGGCTGCAGAACCTCAAGCGCTGAATGCGGATCGCCGTTCTCAACGGCCCGAACCTGAATCTCCTCGGAACCCGCGAGCCGGAGGTCTACGGCCGCGCGACGCTCGCGGAGATCGAGGCCGCGGTCCGTGCCGACGCCGAAGCGCTCGGCGCCAGCGTCCAGTGGATGCAGAGCAATGACGAAGGTGCGCTGGTCGATGCGGTCCAGTCGCTGCCGGGCCGGGCGGACGGCGCGCTGATCAACGCCGCGGCGTACACCCATACCAGCGTCGCGCTCCGGGACGCGGTACTCGCCGTGCGCGTGCCCTTCGTCGAGGTCCATCTCTCGAACATCTTCGCGCGGGAAGCGGCACGGCGGCATTCGCTGCTCGCGGATCTGGCGGTGGGCATTGTCGCCGGCTTCGGTCCCCGGTCGTACCGGCTCGGCCTGCGCGCGCTGGTGGAGCAGCTGCGTGAAGGCTGACCACCGGCTCGCCCGGCAGGATGCGGTGCGCGCGGTGCTGGAGCGGGATGGGCTCGACGCGCTGCTGGTCACCCACCTGCCCAACATCCGCTACCTGACCGGCTTCACCGGCAGCGCGGGCCTGCTCCTGGTCCGCCCCGGCGAGACGGTGCTGGTCACCGACTTCCGCTATGCCGCGCAGGCGCCCGCCGAGGCCGGCAACGCGGCCGCCGTGGTGATCGACCAGGTGAACGTCTGGGACCGGCTGGCCCGGGTGCTGGCGGCGACGCCGGTGAAGTCGCTGGGCATCGAGGCGGCGGCGCTCACGGTGCGGGACGCGGAGCGGGTCTCCGCGCTGGGCCGGTACACGGTGGTGCCGACGACCGAGGTCGTGGAACGGCTCCGGATGGCCAAGTCGCCCGACGAGGTGTCCGCGATCCAGGCGGCGGCCACCCTGGCCCAGGAGGCCCTGGCCGAGGTGCTCCCGACGGTGCAGGCCGGCGAACGCGAGATCGACGTGGGGGCCCGGCTCGAGTCCGCGCTCAGGCGGCGGGGGAGTGAGTGGCACCCCTTCCAGACCATCGTCGCCTCGGGCAGCCGCGCGGCGCTCCCGCATGCCCGGACCACCACCCGCGCCATCGGGCGGGGCGACTGGCTGCTGCTTGACTTCGGCGCGCAGGTGGACGGATACTGCGCCGACCTTACCCGGACCGTCGTCGTCGGCGCTCGCGCCGACGAGAAGCAGCGCACGGTGTACGAGCTGGTGCGCCAGGCGCAGGCCCGGGCCCTGTCGCTGGTGAGCGCCGGAATGACCGGGCGCGACGGCGATGCGCTGGCCCGCGACCCCATCACCGCCGGCGGCTACGGCGAGGCCTTCGGCCACTCCCTCGGCCATGGCCTCGGCCTCGAGGTCCACGAGGCCCCGCGGCTCTCCCCCACCGCGGAGGCGGCGCTGCCCCTGCACGCGGTGGTCACGGTGGAGCCGGGCATCTATCTTCCGGGCTGGGGGGGCGTGCGGCTCGAGGACGACGTGTACCTCGGGCCCGACGGCCCCCGCTGTCTCTCCGACAACCGGACCGACCTGATCGAACTCCCGTAGGAGCGCACTTGGCAAGCACCGCCGAATTCCGCAATGGCCTCGTGCTGGACCTCGAGGGCACCCTGTACCAGATCGTGAGCTTCCAGCACGTGAAGCCCGGCAAGGGCGGTGCGTTCGTCCGTACCAGGCTCAAGAACATTCTCACCGGTGCCGTGATCGACCGGACCTACAATTCGGGCGAGCGGGTGCCGGATGTGCGGCTGGAGCGCCGGCCCATCCAGTTCTCCTACACCGACGGGCACTTCTACCACTTCATGGACCAGCAGACCTACGACGACATCATGCTCGATGCCGGCGTGATCGGCGAGGACCAGCTGCGGTACCTGAAGGAGGGGATGGAGTGCGAGGGCCTGGTGCACGACGGCCGGGTCCTCCTCGTGGAGCTGCCGGTCTTCGTCGAGCTCACCGTCACCAGGACCGACCCCGGCACCCGGGGCGACACCGCCACCGGCGGCACCAAACCGGCGCAGCTCGAGACGGGCGCAACGGTGCAGGTGCCGCTCTTCATCGAGGAGGGGCAAGTGATCCGGGTCGACCGCCGCGAAG
>CAMLLJ010000237.1 GCA_946480845.1 uncultured Gemmatimonadota bacterium | reverse complement strand
CCCCGCCATCAGCGCGTTGATGCCCACCTCGTTCAGGACCTTGCCGTTCACCGTGAACGAGTCGAAGGCGAAGTTGTGCGCCATGACGCCGGGACTGCCGGCGTTGGCGTGCGCGCCGGTGAACATCAGCGTGCCGAAGGTGCTGTCGAGCCCGGTGATCATGACCAGCGGCTTGGGGAACCCGCGCACCAGCATCGCGCTGCTGTCGAGGTCCCAGGGGAGGACGTTGGCGAAGAGGTTGCCGCCGTGGCCCTCGTTGACCACGAAGCTGCGCGCGCCGGCCGCGCGGGCGCCGCGGATCGTCGCGTTCACCTCCTGTGTGAGCAGCAGGCGGAAGCGGTCCCAGTAGTCGGGGCTGGTGAGCTCCCGATAGCGGGGTCCCTCGTTGCCGGCGATCACCTCGTGGATGTCCACCGCGCTCCCCATCCCCTCCATGTCCGGCACGATGAAGACCCGGAACCCCGCTTCATGCGGCACCCGCTTGGCGCGGAAGTCGGCCTGGGCGGCGGCGCGCTGGGCCGCCTGGGCGGCGGCGCTGGCGGGGACGGCGAGCAGCACGGCCGCGATGGCGAGCACTGCTCCTCGCATCGCCGTCGTGTGCCGGATGGAACGGGGAATGGCAGGCATGGAGGACCTCGACGTGAGAGATTCGGCGGCTCACGGGCAGGTCGCGAATATACGGCGCAATTCAGGAAGCGGAACGCTCCCAGCCCCGGACCGGACCCGGCACCAGGCGGAAGAGCGGATGGGGCGCCGGCCGCAGCACGAGGAGCAGCCGCCGATACCGCTCCGGGCTCCGCAGCCGCACCTTGGCCAGCAGGTGCTCCCATTCGAAATGCAGCTGCCCCGCGCTCTCGGCGATCCGGGGACCGGGCTCGAAGCGGCCCAGCTTGCCCGGATCGAACGTGAAGCCGCGGCGCCGCGACTCGCCGTAGACCGCCTCGAGATAGCGGTTCAGCGATGCCACGGGCCGCGGCTGCGCGCGGAACCGCTCGAGCTGCGGGTGATGACGGTAGCCGTCGGTGCGGCCCCGGAGCACTGCGCGGGCGAGGAGCGCTTCCCGCCACAGTGCCACGAGGCCCGCCGTATCGAGGTACTTCGGGTGCAGCGTCCAGAGCCGCATGCCGTGTCCCTAGAACCTGACCCTCACCCCCGCGGAGACCGGCCAGACCCAGGCGTTGCTGGTGCCCAGCTCGTCCTCGTCGGTGAAGGCGATGTCGCCCTGCGGGCTCAGCACCAGGTCCAGCCGGGAGCCGACCGCATACGTCAGCTTGCCGCCCGCGTTGATTGCAAAGTAGGTGCTCCCCGACTCGGCGCCGTCAACCTTGAACCGCATGGCGCCGGCGCCGAGGTTGACCAGGAAGGCCAGCTTCCCGTCGGCGCTCTGGAAGACCGTGTAGCCCACCTTGCCCATGAAATGGGAGACATCCACGTCGGGCCCGCTCCCCCCGCCCGGCAGGTCCGCGCCATTGTGCGAGCCGAAATCGGCCTCGGCCATCAGCCAGACCCGGGGCGTCACCTCGACGCCGATGCCGCCGCCGAAGCTCGGGCCCGCCTTGGCCGCGTCCGCGATGTCGAACGTCGGCACGTTGATACCGCCGTGCACCTCGACCGCCGCGCGCTGCGCCGCGAGCGGCCGCGCGCCGAGCAGGGCCACGATGGCGATCGTTCCTGCGAGTGCTGCCTGTACCGTTCTCATGTCACTCTCCAATCTGAATGCTGCCGGCCCTAGCGGGCACGCGCGGCGAGCGGCGCGTCGCTCGGCTGGGCCAGCCGGCGAAACGCCAGGTAGGCGGCCGAGAGGCCGACGAGGGCGTAGACCGCGCGGCTGGCAACGCTCATCTCGCCGAGCAGGGTGGCCACGAGGTCGAACTGGGCGAGGCCGACGAGGCCCCAGTTGATGCCGCCGATGATGACGAGGGCGGTGGCGAGGGTGTCCATGGTTCTCATTTTCCGGTTCTCCTGTCAGGTCGTTGTCCAGCTTCGGTTCAACATTCTACCGGTTTGGCCACGCTCTGTCAAGAGTCTGTCCAAGTTTTTATGTTGACACTACCTGGACAATCGCGTATCGTACGCTCATGAATGATTCCACTCCCCTGCATCCCGTCCGGGTCGTCGTACAGCGCACCGGCCTCTCGCCCGACGTGCTCCGGGCCTGGGAGCGGCGCTACCGGGCGGTCGAGCCAGTGCGCACGGCCGGCGGGCAGCGCCTCTACACCACCGCCGACATCGAGCGCCTCGCGCTCCTCCTCGAGGCCACCCGCTCCGGCCGCCAGATCGGCCGACTCGTCTCTCTCGACGACGCCGCTCTCCGCGACCTGATCGCCGACGACCGCCGGGACTCGACGCCCTCCGTCGCGGTCTCGGCGGTCGAGGCCGAGCGGCACATCGGCGAGGCGTACGCGGCCGTCGAGGCGATGGACCCGGCCCGGCTCGAGCTCGAGCTGCGCCAGGCCGTATTCGCCCTCGGCGCCGCGCCGGCGCTCTCCGGCGTCCTCGCTCCCCTGCTCGAGCGGATCGGGCTCGGCTGGCAGCACGGCCGGCTGTCGGTCGGCCACGAGCACGCCGCTTCGGCCGTCGTCCGGCGATTCCTCGACTGGATCTCGGCGGCAGCGAGCCCCGGCGCCGGCGCGCCGGCGATCGGGCTCGCCACCCTCGAGGGCGAGCGCCACGAGTTCGGGGCGATGCTGGCGATGGCGGCCGCGCTGGCAAACGGGTGGAGCGCGCTCTACTTCGGCGCGGAGATGCCGGTGCGCGATCTCGCGTCGGCCGCGGCCGGGCGGGACGTCACTGCGGTCGGGCTGAGCGTGGTGTACGTGAGCGATCCGGGCCGGGTGGCCGAGCGGATCGGGGGGCTGCGCGACGCGCTGCAGC
>CAMLLJ010000236.1 GCA_946480845.1 uncultured Gemmatimonadota bacterium | reverse complement strand
GACCGTCCTGACCGTCCTGACCGTCCCGACCGTCCCGTCTCACCACACACGTCGTCTCGAACCCGCCCCTCACGTTATACACCGTCGTCACCTCCAGCCGCTTCGGCTGCAGGGTGCGGTACAGGTCCTCGGCGATGCGCGCGGTGGCGTGCTCCTGGAAGATGCCGACGCTGCGGTAGCTGGTGACGTAGTACTTGAGGCTCTTGAGCTCGATGCACCGGTCGGACGGCGTGTACGTGATGCGGAGCAGGGCGTAGTCGGGGAGGCCGCTGTAGGGGCAGACGGCGCTGAACTCGCGCGTCTCGGTGACGATTTCCTGCTCCGGTCCGTCGTACCCGAACGTCTCGAGCAACCCGGCGTCGATCGACTCGGGTCCGGTGAACGGCAGGGTCCTGCCCTCAGCAGTGGCCATCCCCAAAGATACCGCCCCGACCCCGATCCCCTAGCCCCTGACCTCTAGCCCCTGACCCCTGACCCCTGTCCCAGTCCCAGGACCTCCACCAGCCTCCACCGCCGCCCGAAGCCCAGCCCTGCCACCTCACGGTGCCTCCGCAGCTCGGCGCGGAGCCGCGCATCCGCGCGAGCCGCGCGGCGGAGATGATGCGCGGCGCTGCGATGCAACGAGCGCACCCGCGACTCGGGGATCAGGCCATACACCGCCTCGCGCACGACTTCGGTGTGGAACCGGAACCGGCCGTCCTGGCCGGCGCGGAGGAGCCGGCGGCTGGTCGCTTCCTGCAGTGCCGAGTCCAGCGCGGGGCCCCGCAGGCCCGCCACGCCGGCGATCAGCTCGCGCGTCGCCGCGATGCCGAGCACCGCCGCGGCATCCACGGCGCGCCGCGACTCCGCCCGCATCCGCTCGAGCCGCCGCCGGGTGCGCTCGCGGGGATCGTCAATGGCGAGCGGCGCGATGGCCACGCCGCGCGTGGTGGTCCAGCCGCCTGCGGGATCATGGACGATCATCGCTTCGTCCACGAGCAGGGTGACCGCACGCACGAGGTCGGCGGGATGGCCGCCGGTGTCGGCATGGAGCCGGCGGGCGAGCGGCTCCAGCAGCGGCTCGGGCAGCGGCACCATCGAGCGGGTGAGCCGCCGGGTGTCGTCGAGAGAGAGCGGTTCGAGCGTGACGCCGGCGGCCGAACGATCGAGCCGCGGGGCGGCGGAGGGACCGGCCGTCACCAGCAGCAGGGTCCTGCGGGGCGCCAGCGACAGGACGGCCGACATCGCCCCTGCGACGTCGGCGCCGCCTTCCGCATCGGCGAGCAGCAGCGCCGGGGCGTCCGGGAGCGCGGCGCCGGCGGACCGTGCGCCGGCGACCGTTGCGTCGGTCACCCGGGCCACCGTGCTCCGCGGCCAGCGCTCGGCGACGAGCCGCGCGAACTCACGCAGCAGGCGCGTCCGCCCCGAACCGGCCGGGCCGCGGACTACCGCCACCCGCCAGTCGCCGGCGCGCGCGGCGTGCCACATGCGCGTGAGCAGCTCCAACTCGCGCTCGCGCCCCACGAAATCCGCCTCGCGGAGCCCGATCAGGGCATCGCGCTCGAGGTGGTCGAGGCGATCCGCCTCCGACCGGCGCCCGACGGTCCGCAGCAGCGCCGCCAGCCGCGACTTGACGGCGGGATCGTCGGGTGCGTGCCGCAGCCAGGCCTCCGCATGCGGAAGTGCCGCCGTCCAGCGGCCGTCTTGCTCCGCGTCGAGCAGGCGCCGCTCGCAGGCCATGGAGAGCCGGGAGCGCAGCGTGGCGCGCGTCTCGCGGAGCCAGCGCCCGAGGCCGGCGCCCCCGGCGTCCTCGGCCTGCTCGAGAAACTCTCCCCGCCACATCGCGATGGCCGCGTCCCACTCCTCGCGCGCGCAGGCGGCCAGGAACTCGCTCGCGTCGAGCGCAATCGCGCCCGGTTCAAGCGAGACGGCGTCGCCACGCACCGTCAGCGCCTCACCGAGCACGCGATGCAGGTCGCTCAGCGCCTGCCGCAGCGAGTGCCGCGCCCGCGCGGCATCCCGCCCTTCCCAGAGCAGCTCGGCGAGCGCGTGGCGCGAGACGGGCTCCGGGGAGCGCTGGGCCAGGATGGCGAGCAGGACGAGCTCCTTCCGGCGGCGGGCGAGCAGCAATTCCTCGCCATTCCGGAGCTCCAGCGGGCCAAGAGTCGAGAGACGCATGGGAGGTCGGGCGCAAGTGACGAGCAGCGGCCCGTTTGACGCGGGGCCGCAGGATTGCGCCAACATGCAGCCGGATCGGGGATTGCGTAAGGGCGGGGCCGGGATCCCGGCCCCGGAGGCCTCAGCCCATGCCGAACGGGGTGCGCACGATGCCGCGCTCGAGCCAGGCATGGGCCCCCTTGAGCACGCGCTGGGCCACGGAATAGGTCCGTGCGTCGTCGTTGAAGAAGACGTCCTCGAAGCGGTCGTGCACGCGGCGCCGCGCCTGGCGGCAGAAGAGATCGGCCAGCTCGACCGGGCCGCGATTGCCCGGGTCGCGCGCCAGCTCCTGCCGGGCGCGGGCGCAGGCCGCGGAGATCGCCAGCAGCTCGGCGCCGATCTCCACCAGCCGCGCCAGCACCATCTGCCGCTTTTCCAGCTTCGGGCCGAAGCGCACCATGCAGTGGAACAGCGTGCGCGAGAGCTTCCGCGACTTCCGCTCCGCGAAGCGGAGATGCGTCGCGAGCGGGCCGAACTCCGCGTAGCGCGGCCACCAGCCCCAGCCGAGCCACCGTGTGGGATACCACCAGGCATAGAACGCGCCCGCCTTGAGCAGGGCCTTGAGCTTCCCAGCCAGCGGCACCTTCGGGTCGATCAGGTCGCCCGCCACCTTCAGGTGGGTGTCCACCGCCTCGCGCGCAATGAACAGCCGCATGATCTCGCTCGAGCCCTCGAAGATCAGGTTGATGCGCATGTCGCGCATCATCCGCTC
>CAMLLJ010000235.1 GCA_946480845.1 uncultured Gemmatimonadota bacterium | reverse complement strand
AGGCTGTCGCGCTCGAGGCCGAAGCCGTAGGCGTGCCCGTCCCCGGCGGCAGCGCCTTCCGGCGTCGTCATCGCCCGGTACGACTCCGCCGAGACCACCTTGCCGGTGTGCAGGGCGCGGTTCCAGCGCGCCATGTCGCCCACGGTGGAACACATGGCTCCCGCCGCGTATGGCTGGCTCATCGCGATGTACGCGGTGTTGGCCCAACCGCTGCCGCGCTTCTCGTAGCCGCGCGCGCGATGGGGGATGAGCTGCCCCGCGGTGCAGTGGTACGTGTGCGCGAGGTCGAGCGGCCCGAGGAGCCGCGCCTCGAGGTCGCTGCCCCAGTCGCGCCCGGCCACCTTCTGCACCAGCATGCCGAGCAGGACGTAGCCGGTGTTGTCGTAGCGCCACTGCGTGCCGGGCGCGAACCACATGGTGTCCTTTGCCGTGAAGGCGAGCAGGGACTCCGGCGGCATCTCGACGCCCCAGCGCCGCTGCCAGCCCGGGGCGCCGGTGTAGCTGGGGATGCCCGACGTGTGGTTGAGCAGCTGCCGGATCGTCACGGGCCGCCATGCCGCGGGGAGGTCCGGCAGGTACGCGGCGATGGAGTCGGTGAGCCGGACCTTCCCCTGCTCGACGAGCTGCATGACGGCGGCCGCCGTGAACTGCTTCGTCACGGAGCCGATCCGGTAGACCGTCGCGGCCGTGGCCGGGACGTCATGCTCGAGATCGGCCTTGCCCCACGCCTTGAGGGTGATCGTGTCGGTGCCGCGCACCACCCCGACCGCGACGCTCGGCGCGCCGCCGGCGGCGACGAAGGCTTCAGCGAGCGAATCGATCACGCGCGACGCCTGCGCCGCCGGGGGAACGGACTGGGCGGACAGCGCCCCGGGAACGACGGTAACCGGAATCGAGAGCAGCAACGGTCCGGCGAAGCGCAATGGTCGCATCAAGCACTCGGAGGAGTAGAGGGATGGCGGATTCGGGTGCCGGATCATACGATGCACCGGCGCACGCTTCAAGCGATGTCGAGCGGCGATTCGCCGATGCGCAGATGCCTTCCGCATTTCTCCGCGCATATTACCGATCTCCCCCAGCTCATCAGGCACCATGACGGCAATCCGGACGGCAGTCGGTTTCGCGCTAGCGCTGGCGGCGGCGGGATTCATCTCACCCGCCGCCGGCCAGGAGCCCCGCATCATCCTGCTCGGCACGGGGACGCCGAATGCGGACCCGGCCCGCTCGGGCCCCGCGACGGCCGTGCTCATCGGCGGCCGCGCGTTCATCGTCGACGCCGGGCCCGGCGTCGTGCGGCGGGCCGCCGCCGCCGCGGCGAAGTGGTCGGAGCCGGCGCTCCTGCCGCCGGGCCTGACCACGGTGCTCCTCACCCATCTCCATTCCGACCATACGCTCGGCCTGCCCGACCTGCTCCTCTCGCCGTGGACACTCGAGCGCACGGAGCCGCTCAGGGTGATCGGGCCGCCGGGGACACGGCGCCTCGTGACGAGACTGGCGGACGCCTTCCGTGCCGACGTCGAGAACCGGCTGGGCGGGCTCGAGCCCGCCAACCGGACCGGCTACCGGGCGCGCGCCCAGGAAACGAAGGGTGGGGTGGTGTATCGCGATTCGCTGGTGACGATCACGGCCGTGCCCGTGCCGCACGCCAACTGGGAGACCTCGCTGGCCTACCAGTTCGATGCCGGGAGCTGGCGGGCAGTCATCTCGGGCGACACGCGTCCCTCGGACGCGCTCGTCACGGCCTGCGGCGGATGCGATATCCTGGTGCACGAGGTGTACTCGGCCGAGCGGCTCACCGGCAGGCCGGCGGACTGGCAGGTGTATCACCGCGATGCCCATACCTCGACCTCCGAGCTCGCCGCGATCGCCGAGCGCGCGGGCGCGAAGCTCCTCGTGCTCACCCACCAGCTCTTCTGGGGCGCCTCGCCGGCGGACCTGGTGCGGGAGATCGTGGCGGCCGGATACTCCGGGGTGGTTCGCTCGGGAGAGGACCTGGACCGGTATCCCGGCGGCTCACCGGCCCGCTGAACCCGATCTCAGGGCGCGAGCACGCTCCCGTTGAGGCCGATCACCCGGCCATCGCGCACCTGCGCGCCGAGCGTGTGCTCCTCGTCCCAGGCCACCTGGTAGCCGATCTCCACGCCGAGCCGGCGGTCGAGCGGGCGCACGTGGACGAACTGCGCGCTGGCATGCGGCCAGACCCCGTCGGGCCCGGCGATCGCCGGCAGGCCGCCCTCCGGCGCCTGCTCCTCCCCTTCGCTCACTGCCTCCGCGTAGGGCGTGTAGTGCTCGAGCATCGCGGCCGCGATCGCGGGCTTCCATCCCGGATACGCGCCCGCGACCGACCGCGCGAGCGCGAGCGCATCGGGATCGGGCGTTTTCCGCGCGCCGGCGATCACCAGCGGCACCGGCCGGCCGTCGAGTACGATAGTCCCGCGCCAGGCGCCGTGCGATCGGCGCAGCTCACCCAGTTCCGGGTCGGTGAAGGGGCCTGACTTGAACAGGTCGAACATCGTCGCTCCTTGTGGAGGGGCGGGCTTGAGAAAATACATCCCGTCGCCCACTGTTGCCCCATGCTGTATCCGCCCTGGCTCGACCGGAACGCCTACCCGTTCGACTCGCACGAGCTCGACCTCGCCGGCGGCGCGCGGATGCACTACGTGGACCAGGGCAGCGGAGCCCCCATCCTGTTCGTGCATGGCACGCCGAGCTGGTCGTTCGAGTGGCGGCACCTGATCTGGGGGCTCGCGCACCGGAACCGGTGCGTGGCGCCCGACCTGGTCGGCTTCGGCCTGTCGAGCCGCCCGCGCGACTTCCCCTACACGCCCGAGGCGCACGCCGGCGCGCTCGCGGAGTTCGTCGAGCAGCTGGGGCTCGAGGACCTGACGCTCGTCGTGCACGACTTCGGCGGCCCGATCGGGCTCCCGCTGGCACTCGCCGAGCGGAGCCCCGTGCGCCGCGTCGTGATCATCAATACGTGGATGTGGAGCCTCTCGGGCGACCCGGAGATGGAGCGCGCCGCGCGGATCGCGGGTGGGAAACTGGGGAGATTTCTCT
>CAMLLJ010000234.1 GCA_946480845.1 uncultured Gemmatimonadota bacterium | reverse complement strand
CCCGCGTGCGCACCGACTACCAGGCGCGCCTGCAGGGCGTGATGGAGCAGCTGCGTGCGCATGGGACCACGATTGCCGCCGAGCTGGAGCGCCACGAGACCGAGCAGGGGCAGCTCGAGCAGCGCGAGGCCGAGGTGCAGGAGACGCTGGCGGAGGCGCAGGTGCGCCACGCGGTCGGGGAGTATGCCGACGCGCAGTGGAACGAGATCAGCAAGGCGCAGGAGGGGGCCCTCAACCAGGTGCGCTCGAAGCTCGAGCGGGTGCGGGGCGAGATCGATCGGCTCTCGGAAGTGCACCGCCTGATCACGGCGCCCGTGCCGGCGCCTGCGCCCCAGCCGCCACCGGCACCCCGCGCAGCCGAGCCGCAGCGGCCCTCCGCGCCGCCGGCACCGGAGCCCGCGGTGACCAGCTACGCTCCGCCTCCCGAGGCGGCGACACCGCGCTTCGTACCCAAGCCGCCCGCCGGCAAGCTCCCCGGCGACGAGCTCGACTTCATCAAGTCGGTGAACGTCGAGCAGGCGGCGTCGCTTTCGCCCTCGGCGGCGGAGCGGCAGCGGACCTCCGGCGCCCAGCCCATCGTCACCACGACGACGCCGATGCCGGAAACGGCCGTGCCTTCCCCGGCACCGGCCGCTCCGGCGGCCAAGGCAGCGGCCCAGCCGCCCACGGCCAACAAGACGCTCAAGTGCGGGGACTGCGGAACGCTGAACCGGGCGACCGAATGGTACTGCGAGCGATGCGGGGCTGAACTCGCTGCCTTGTAGGGTGTTAGGGCATTGACATGAAGTGATTTCGAGGGAGTCTGCGCGAAATCGAAACGGGGCTCCGATGGATCGGGGCCCCGTTCAACTTCAAGCCGGCCAGCGGCGTTACTTCGCGGCGTCCTTCATCCTGGTGACCAGCTTGGCGAGCCGGCTCTTCTGCCGGGCTGCCGCATTCCGGTGAATCAGGTTCTTGCGCCCGGCGCGATCGATGATCTTCACCGCAGCGGCATAGGCGTCGGCGGCCTCGCCGGCGGCGGCGGTGCGGACCTTCTTGATGGCGCTCCGAAGCTGGCTGCGCTGGGTACGGTTCCGGGCCGTGGCGCTCACGGCCTGGCGCATGCGCTTCTTGGCGGACTTGATACGCGGCACGACGACCTCGACGAACGTAGGATGACGGATGCACCAGCGAACGGTCAGCCGCAAAATATAGATCCAACCGATGCTAAGGTCAACTGCCTCAGTCTTTTGACTTGGGGCCGTCCAACGGTGTAAACTCCGCGCGGCTCAACACATGGAATGTCTCCTGGAAGCTCCGTCCGCCGGCCGTCCCTCCACCTCGCGCCGCATCCGGTGACTGCTCCGCCGTCTCCGTCGTCCTCCGCGGCCACCAGCGCGCTCGGTGGCACGCCCGGGTTCCTGGTGGAGCTGGACGCGTTTTCGGGTCCGCTCGACCTGCTGCTGCACCTCCTGCGTGAGGAGCAGATCGAGATCGCGGACATCCCCATCGCCCGGATCGCCGACCAGTTCCTCGCCGCCGTGCACCACCTCGGCCTCAACCAGGCGGCCGACTACCTGGAAATGGCCAGCCGGCTGGTGCGCCTCAAGGCGCAGATGCTGCTGCCCCGGCGCAGCGACGAGGAAGGGTGGGAGGACCCGCGCGCCGAGCTGGTGCGCCGGCTGCTCGAGTACCAGCAGATCAAGGAGATCGCGATCTGGATGGCGCGGTCCGCCGAGCGCCGGAGCCTGCTCCATGCGCGCGGCTGGCTCCCGGCACCGCCAGAGCTCCCGCCGCCGCCGCTCACGCTCGACCTGCTGGCCCTGCTCGAAGCGGTCGAGCGGGTCATCGCCGGCATACCGACGCCGATCCTGCACAAGGTCGTGGCGCGTCCGCTCGATGTGGAGGGCGCCGCGCGGCGTATCGAGTCGCTGCTCGCCGAGCACGAGGAGCTGCGCTGGGCGGACGCCCTCGGCCCCAGTCCCACGATCGTCGATGTGCTCTCCACCCTGCTCGCGCTGCTCGAGCTGGCGAAGCGGGGCACCCTTCGCGTCTCTCAGCCGGCGCCCTTCGCGCCCATGGTCATCGCCCGTGACGCCACTCGCCCAGCTGCTTGAGGCAGCGCTGTTCTCGGCCCAGAGGCCGCTCGCCGTCGAGGAGCTGTGCACCCTCGAGCCCGAGGCGTCGCTGGCCGACGTGCGCGTGGCGCTCGACCAGCTGCGCGAGCACTACGACTTCGACCAGCACGGCGTCGAGGTGGTCGAGCTCGCCGGCGGCTTCCAGATCGTCACCCGCGCAGTCCATGCCGCTGCCATCGAGCGCGCCCAGTTCTCGGCCCGGGCGCCGCGGCTCAGCGCCGCGACGCTGGAGACCCTTGCCATCATCTCCTATCGCCAGCCGGTGGGACGCGCCGAGATTGAGGAGATCCGCGGCGTGTCGGCGGGCGGCGTGCTGCGCGCGCTGCAGGAGCGCGGGCTCATCGAGGTCGTGGGCCGCGCGGAGGGCCTCGGCCGCCCGCTCCTCTACGGCACGACGCCGCTCTTCCTCGAGCTGCTCGGGCTTCGCGACCTGAGCGACCTCCCCCGCGCCGACGAGCTCAGCATCGCGCTGCACTCGCACGCCCCCGAGAATCCCGACCACGCCGAAGAGGCGTCGATCTCCGTCCCGGCCGAGTCGTGAGCGAGATGCGGGTGCAGCGCGCACTGGCGCGCGCCGGGATCGCGTCGCGCCGTGCCGCCGAGGAGCTGATCCGGGCCGGCAAGGTGCGCGTGGACGGCAAGGTGGCCGAGCTGGGGAGCAAGGTCGACCCGGAGCGGCAGAAGCTGACCGTCAACGGCCGCAGCGTGAAGCCGGTCGAGCGCCGCTGGCTCGCGTTCCACAAGCCCCTCGGCGTGGTCACCACTGCGAGCGACGAGGAAGGGCGCCGCACCGTCTTCGACTTCATCCCCGACGCGAAGGGCCTCACCTACGTCGGGCGGCTCGACGTGATGACGACGGGGCTGCTGCTGCTGACCACCGACGGCGAAGCGGTGAGCCGGCTGACCCATCCGCGCTACCGCATCCCCCGCCGCTACACGGCGCTGGTCCATGGCCGTTCCCCAGCCGAGATCGAGAAGCTGGCCCGGGGCCGGGTGGTGATCGACGGGCGCGCGGTGGAACCCGAGGCGGTGCGGGTCCGTCCGGGAAAGGACGGCCGCTCCATT
>CAMLLJ010000233.1 GCA_946480845.1 uncultured Gemmatimonadota bacterium | reverse complement strand
CATCCGGCGACCAGCGCGCAAGGATTTCCTGCCGGGGGGTCGCGACGACGGTCTGCAGCGCGCCGCCGTCGAGCGGCTGCACGTAGATGTCGCGCGTGCCGCCCCGCCACGACTGGAAGGCCATCTCCTGCGCCGGACCGGGCGCCAGGCTCGGCGCGAAGTCGCCGCTCGGGTCGGTGGTGAGCCGTTCCGGCTCGCCACCCGAGGCGGGGATCCGGTAGATGTCCCCGTTCCCGGCGAGATCGGCCGAGTACATGAGCCACCGGCCGTCGTCCGAGACGGAGAAGGCGTCGATCGGCTGGGTGCCGCGGGTGACCGGGACCGCGTCCGCGAGCGGCCGCCCGAGCGGCACCGACCAGATGTTGCCGATGTCGTGCAGGATCGAGTAGGCGAGGCGGGCTCCATCCGAAGCGATCGAGATGGACTGCACCTCGAGCCCCGTGGTGAGGCGCTCCGGCTCCGCGCCGCCGGACGCGCGCACCGCGTAGATGTCGCGCGGGCCATGCCGGTTCGAGATGAAGTAGACGTGCCGCCCGTCGGGCGACCAGACCGGCGTCTGGTTGAGCGACGTCCCGCCGGTGAGCTGGCGCACCCGGCCGTCGCTCACCGACACCCCCACGATGGCGCTGGCCGCCAGGTTGCCGAACATCGGCCCCACGGTCACGTACGAGGCGTTGCCCGATGCGCACGCGATGGTCGCGCCGTCGGGTGCCCAGCGGCAGTTGTTGGCGCTGCGCACGATGGCGAGGAATCGCGCCGTGGCGCCCGCGTCCTGCACGAACAGCGAATCACCCGCCGTGAACGCGATGGTCCGGCCGTCGCGCGCCCACTCAGCCGAGGTGATGGGGTTGCCCGGCCGCCGCCGTACCTCCTGGCGGGCCGGCCCGCCCGAGGACGGCGCGCTGAAGACAGCTCCACCGGCGAGGTAGAGGATGCGTGTCCCGTCGGGCGACCAGGTCGGCGCCGACTGGACGATGAGCGAATCGCGGGTGAGCGGGATGACGCGCTCGCCGGAGATCTGCCGCACGAACACGCGCGTGTGGGTCGCCGTTCCGGCGTCGTAGGCGACGTAGCGCCCATCGGGCGAGATCGCGGGCTCGAGCTCGAGGCCGGGCGCCCACGAGAGGCGCGTGGCCCGACCGAACCGTACGCCGGCGGAGTCGCCTCGGCCGGCCAGCAGCAGGCCGCCCGCGACGCCGGCTGCGCCCACCAGCAGCAGCGCACCCGCGGCCACGGCCCGGCTGCGCCGGCGGGCCGCGCGGGTTCGGTGCATGCCGGCGGTGGTCGTCGCGGACGCGGCGAGCTGGGACGCGAACGACGCCGCCGACACGGGGCGATCGGCCGGGAGCTTCTCCAGGGCCGCCAGCACCGCGTCCTCGACGGCGGGCGGGACCGTGCGCCGCGCGGCCGTGAGCGGGCGTGGATCCTCAGTGAGCACCCGCGCGACGATGGCCTGCGCCGAGGGGCCCGTGAACGGCGGCTCGCCCAGCAGCATCTCGTAGGTCACGGCCCCGAGCGAGTAGACGTCGGTACGGGCGGTGATCTCCCGCTCGCCGGTTGCCTGCTCGGGACTCATGTACATCGGCGTGCCCAGGCTCAGCCCGGTCTCGGTCAGCCGGCTGCCGCCGGCCTCCGTCACGGCCAGCGCGATCCCGAAGTCGGCGACCAGCGCCCGTCCCTCGCCCAGCAGGATGTTCTCCGGCTTGATGTCCCGGTGCACGACCCCATGCCGGTGGGCGTAGTCGAGCGCGCTCGCAACCTCCGAGGCGATGCGCACGGCCTCGGCGACCGGCAGCTGCTTCTCGCGCTCCAGCCGGTCCCGCAGGGATTCCCCCTCCACGTACGGCATCACATAGAAGAGGAACGAGTCGGCGCCACCGGAATCGAAGAGCGGGAGGATGTGGGGATGCTGCAGGTTGGCCGTGGTGCGGATCTCGGCGAGGAACCGGTCGGCGCCGATCACTGCCGCCAGCTCCGGCCGGAGGACTTTCACCGCCACACTTCGGCGGTGGCGCAGGTCCTCGGCCAGGAATACGGTCGCCATGCCGCCCGCGCCAAGCTCGCGCTCGATGCGATAACGATCCGCGAGTGCCTCGGCCAGACGGGTGAACTGGGGCATTGATGTGGACGATAGGGGGAAGGGCGGGACGGCGGAAGGGCGGGACGGCGGATCGGCGGGACGGCGATCCGCCCTTATCTTCCCCCCATGACGCCCCCCACCGCCCTTCCCACCCCCATCGAGGAATCCCGTCGCCGCATCCGCGAGGCGCTGCTCGGCGCCACCCGGGTGGCTGTCGGCACCCACGCCGGCGAGGAAGTGCGGGTGCGGATGATGCACCCCGGGGCCTGGCTTCCCGACGACGAGGCCGCCCGGCCGCTCGTCTACCTCGCGTCGATGAAGACCGACCCGAAGATCCGCGAGATGAGCGCACGCCCCGAAGTGGCGCTGCTCCTCCACGAGTCGCCGACGGGCGAGGAGCATACGAGCTGGGAGATGGAGGTGACCGGCCGCGCGGAGGTGGTGCGCGACCCGGCCGAGCGGACGCGCGCGATGGAGGCGACGATGCGCACCTCGTCGATCGTGCGCTACCTCGACTCGGTGGGCCAGACCGATTTGCTGGCCTTCGTGCGCGTCACGCCGCGCTTCATGAAGCACCGGGTGTTCGGCGAAATCGTGGCCGGCCGCCCGCCGTCGATCCTCGAGTTCGCCGACCCCGCCTCCGCGCGGGCGAGTGACCTCTCATTGCTGCAGCGCCGGATGGGCGTCTGGAAGGAAGGGGTGCGCTGGGCGTCGCTCACCGCCAGCGCAGCGTCGGTGGCCGTCGGCGTGGCGGCGGCATTCGCCGCCACCGGAACGGTGCACTGGGGCTTCGCGTTCCTCACCCTCGTCGCCGCGGTGTCGCTGCAGGCGTGCACCAACATCCGGAACGACCTCGACGACCAGCTCACCGGCGCGGACGACCTCAACCGCACGCCGATCCTCGGGCTCACCGGCGGGTCGCGGCTCCTGCAGCGCGGGCTGGCCACGCGCGCGGATCTGGTCTTCGCGATGGTCGCGTTCGGCGCGCTGAGCGCGGGGATCGGTGGCTGGCTGGCGCTGTCCGGGCGGCCCGCCGTCCTGCTCTTCGGTCTGGCCGGCCTGCTCGTCGGGCTGGTCTACACCGGCGCGCCTGTCGCACTGGCCAATCGTGGCCTGGGCGAGCCGGCGGTGGCGCTGGCGTTCGGCGTGGGCATCGTCTGCGGCAGCGCCTACG
>CAMLLJ010000232.1 GCA_946480845.1 uncultured Gemmatimonadota bacterium | reverse complement strand
CGGCGCTCGCCACCGCCTGCAGGCCGGAGCCGCAGAGGCGGTTCACCGTCTGCCCGGGCACCGTCACCGGCAGTCCGGCCAGGAGGAGCGCCATGCGCGCCACGTTGCGGCTGTCCTCGCCCGCCTGGTTGGTGCAGCCGAGGATCACATCGTCGATCGAGGCGGGATCGATGCCGGTGCGCGCGACCAGCGCGCGCAGCACCGCGGCGGCCAGGTCGTCGGGCCGCACCCGCGCCAGCGCTCCGCCGTGCCGGCCGACCGGCGTCCGGACCGCGTCCACGATCACCGCATCGTTCGCCCAGTCAGCCACGCGTCACTCCGGCACCATCGCCACCGCCTCGATCTCGACCAGCGCCTGCGGCTCGAGCAGCCCGGCCACCACGACGAGGGTCATCGCGGGGTAGTACTCCCCCATCACGTCGTGCCAGACCGCGCCGAGCGCCTTGCGCGAGGCGGCGTAGGCGTCGCGATCCACCACGTACCAGACCACCCGCACCAGGTGCTCGGGCTGGGCGCTGCCGGCGCGCAGCACCGCGACCACGTTCTCCAGCGCCTGGCGCACCTGCTTCACGAAGTCGTCGGTCTCGAACTTCCCCGTCTTCGGGTTCCAGCCGACCTGGCCGGCGACGGACACGACGCGGCCGCGCGAGCTGATCCCGTTCGAATACCCGGAGGCGCGCGGCCACCCGTCGGGATGGACGATCCTGTGCCGGTTCACTGGGCCTCCTCGCGCAGGCGGAATCGCTGGAGCTTGCCGGTGGCGGTGCGGGGCAGGGCGGGGACGAACTCGATCTGGCGCGGGTACTTGTGCGGCGCGATCTCGCGCTTCACGTGGTCCTGCAGCTCGCGGACCAGCCCGGGGCCGTCCTCCGTCCCCGGCCGGAGCACCACGAAGGCCTTCACCACCTGGCCGCGATCGGGATCCGGCACGCCGACGACGCCGCACTCC
Source organism: uncultured Gemmatimonadota bacterium (assembly GCA_946480845.1). Next base: position 2,358 of record CAMLLJ010000232.1, on the reverse strand, counting down.
TGCACCGCCGGGTGCTCGAGCAGCACGCTCTCCACCTCGGGGCCGGCGATGTTGTGGCCCGAGGAGATGATCATGTCGTCGGTGCGGGCCTGGTAGTGGAAGTAGCCGTCGTCGTCCACCAGGTAGGAGTCGCCCGTGAAGTTCCACCCGCCCTGCACGTAGGCCCGCTGGCGCTCCTCGTCGTCGAGATAGCGGCACCCGGTCGGCCCGCGCACGGCGAGCCGGCCGATCCGGCCAGCCGGCAGCTCGCGGCCGTCCTCGTCCACCACCTTGGCTTCGTAGCCCGGCACCGGCTTGCCCGTGGCCCCGGGGCGCATCTCCTCCGGCGCGGCGCTGATGAAGATGTGCAGCATCTCGGTGGCGCCGATGCCGTCGATGATGCGGATGCCCGTTGCCTCGCGCCACGCTTCGAACGTCGAGGCGGGCAGGGTCTCGCCCGCGGAGACGCAGAGCCGAAGACTCGGCGCGCCGGCCTCTCCCAGCAGCAGGAGCATCGCGCGATAGGCGGTCGGCGCCGTGAAGCAGACGGTGGCGCCGAAGTCGCGGATCCCCTGGAGCAGGTGCGGCGGCGAGGCCTGCTCGAGGAGCAGCGCCGTGGCGCCGATGCGCATGGGGAAGAGCACCAGGCCGCCGAGGCCGAAGGTGAAGGCGAACGGCGGGGAGCCGCAGAAGATGTCGTCCGGCGTGGCCTGGAGGATGTGCGGCGGGAAGCAGTCGCAGATGGCCAGCACGTCGCGGTGGAAGTGCATGGTGCCCTTCCCCTGCCCGGTGGTGCCGGAGGTGAACGCGATCAGCGCCACGTCGTCCGCCGCCGTGCTGACGTTCCGGAAGGTGGCGGGCTTGCCGGCCATCATCGCCTCGAGCGTATCCGGCCCGTCGCCGCCGAAGCAGACCACGCGATAGCCCTCGCGCGCCGCTCCCGATCCGGTCCGGCACATCCCCGCCTCGCAGTCGGCCACGAGGCGCGCGTCGGTGAGCGCGAGGGTGACCGCCGCCCGGTCGGCCGTGAAGCAGATCTCCCTCGGCCGGAGCAGCGGCATGGTGCACACCACCACGCCGCCGGCCTTCAGGATCGCGAACCAGCACGCCACCATCATCGCGTTGTTGGGCCCGCGGAGCAGGACGCGGTTCCCCGGCACCAGGCCGAAGTCGTCCACCAGCACGTGGGCGATCCGGTTCGCGGTCTCCAGCAGCTCGCGATAGGTCCAGGCGCCGCCAGGGAAGAGGAGCGCCGTGTCCTCGCCGGCGCCGCGGCGCACCGCCGCGTCCAGCAGCTCCGTGGCGCAGTTGAGGCGCGCGGGATAGGCGAGCCCGGGGATCCGGTCGTAGCGCATCTCCGGCCAGAGGGTGCGGCGCGGGAGGCGGTCGCGGCAGAAGGTGTCGGTGTGCCCGGACGGGACGCGCGCGGTCATGCGTGCTCCAGGACCTGGCCGGCGATGACCAGCCGCTGGATCTCGCTGGTGCCTTCGTAGATGCGGAGCGCGCGGATCTCGCGGTAAAGCAGCTCGACCGGCGCGCCGGCCACCACGCCAAGGCCGCCGAGGAGCTGCACGGCATCGTCGATGACCTGCTGCGCGGATTCGGTGGCGTGCAGCTTGGCCATCGCGGCCTCGCGGGTGATGCGGGGGGCGCCGTTGTCGCGGGTCCAGGCCGCGCGGTAGACCAGCAGCGCCGACGCGTCCACCGCGGTGGCCATGTCCGCGATGCGCGCCTGGGTGAGCTGGAACGACGCGAGCGGCTGCCCGAAGGCGTGCCGCCGCCGGACGTGCGCCACCGCCTCGTCGAGCGCGCGGCGCGCCATCCCCACGGCGGAGGCCCCTACCGTGGCGCGGAAGACGTCGAGCGTGCCGAGCGCGACGCGCAGCCCCTTGCCCGGCTCGCCGATCATCGCGCCGGCCGCGACGCGGCAGCCGCTCAGCCGGACGGTCCCGATCGGGTGCGCCGCCATCATCTCGAGCCGGCCGGTCACCTCGAGGCCGGGATTGGAGGCGTCCACCACGAACGCGCCGAAGGCGCGCTCGCCCAGCTCCGGGGTGCGGCAGAAGCAGACGTAGTGGTCGGCGATCCCGGCGTTGGAGATCCAGGTCTTCTCGCCGTCGAGCACCCAGGCGTCGCCGTCGCGGCGGGCGGTTTATTCCAGCGCCGTGTGGTCGGCGCCGGCCTGCGGTTCGCTGACCGCGATGGCGGCGATGCGCCGGCCGGCGCACGCCTCGGGGAGGTAGGCGCGGGCGAGCGCCGCGTCACCGAAGAGGAGCATCGGCGCGGTGCCGAGCCCCTGCATGGCATAGGCGAAGGCGGCGAGCGGATCGTGCCGCGAGAGCACCTCGCGGATGAGGCAGAGCGCGCGCACGTCGATGC
>CAMLLJ010000231.1 GCA_946480845.1 uncultured Gemmatimonadota bacterium | reverse complement strand
GTGCGCAGCTGGCGCACGGCGAGGAACTCGAGCACGCGGTCCTTCACGTCGCCCAAGGCGTAGTGGTCCTCATCGAGGATGCGCTGCGCCTCGGCGAGGTCGAGGTGCTCCTCGCTGCGGGCGTTCCACGGCAGCTCGGCCACGTTCTCGAGGTAGGTCCGCACCACCTGCGACTCCATGCTCTCGCGGCCGATCCGGGTGAGCCGGGCCAGCTCGCGGTCCACCTCCTTGCGCGCCTCGGGCGGCAGGTCGAGCGCCGCGAGCTTCTCCTTCAGCTCCTCGAGGTCGTCGCGCTCGCCGTCCTCGCCGAGCTCCGACTGGATGCGCTTGAGCTGCTCGCGCAGGAACATCTCGCGCTGCCGCTCGCCCAGCTCCTCCTGCACCTGCGACTTGATGTCCTCCTGCGCGTCGAGGACGCCGATCTGGCGCTGGACGTGCACCAGGACGCGGCGCAGCCGCTCCTCGACGGAGAGCGTCTCCAGCAGGCTCTGGCGCTGGGCGGGAGTGATGTCGATGTAGCCGGCGACCAGGTCGGCGAAGCGGCCCGGCTCGTTGACGCCGGCGAGGACCTGGTTCACGACCTCCTCCGGCAGGCCCGACTTCTGGCCCAGCTCGGCGGCGCGGGCGCGCACCTCGCGGTGCAGCGCCACGAAGGCGGGGTCGTCGTCGCTGAGCGGCGCCATCTCCTCGGCGTCGCGGACGACGGCCTGCAGGTAGCCATCCTTCTCGGTCAGGTGGATGGCGATGCCGCGCTGCTCGCCGTGCAGCAGGAGCTGCATGCCGGCGAGCCCGCGCTGGAGCTGGCCGATGCGCGCGATGGTGCCAATGGTGTAGAGGGACTCGGCGGTCACCGTCTCGACGTTCTCGCGCTGGGAGACGGCGAACACCAGCTTCTCGGGGTCCTGCAGTGCGGCCTCGATGGCGCGAAGCGTCGCCGGGCGGCCGGCCCCGATGGGGGCGGTCACGCCGGGGAAGAGCACGACTTCGCGCAGCGGCAGCACGGGCAAGGTCTTCCGTTCGGACATTGCTGCTCCTTGTGCCCGGGTGGGCGGAATGGCAGTCCACGACTGCGAATCGGCCTCGGAGGTGCATCGGCCGTGCCATCCGGCATGAAGCATAACCCCGCTGCCGGGCGGTCCCCGGTGATGCAGGGCGCAATTCCGGCAGTCCGGCGCGGCCGGTTCCGCCGAACTGTCGGGCTCTCCGGGCGGCCCTGCCATATTGGCCCCGGCACCGCTGAACCCGGCCGAAGTCCAATGGCGCCCGTATGTTGCCCCACGGGCGCGGCGCGCGCAGATTGAGGGCTGTGCCGAATCCCCAGCGCCCGTACCAAGCGAGGCGAGTCGCCGGATGACCGACCCGCACGACAAGCCGCTGCCTGCCCGCCTCGCCGAGGCGCTGGGCGACGCCTACACCATCGAGGGCGAAGTCGGCCGCGGTGGCATGGGTGTCGTCTATCGCGCCCGTGACGAGCGGCTGCAGCGGCGCGTGGCGATCAAGGTGCTCCCCCCGGAGCTCGCCTTCCAGAAGGACATCCGCGAGCGCTTCACCCGCGAGGCCCAGACCGCCGCGCGCCTCTCCCATCCGCACATCGTCCCGATCCATACGGTCGGCGAGGGGAACGGGCTGGTCTACTTCGTCATGGGGTACGTGGACGGCGAGTCGGTGGGCGCCAGGATCAAGCGCCGCGGTCGGCTGCCGGTGGAGGAGGCGCGGCGCATCATGCGGGAGACCGCCGACGCGCTGAGCGCCGCCCACGCGGTCTCGATCATCCACCGCGACATCAAGCCGGACAACGTCCTGCTCGAGGGCACCCGGGGCCGGGTGATGGTGACCGACTTCGGCATCGCCAAGGCGCTCTCGGCGAGCTCGGGCGCCACGCTCACGGGTGTCGGCGTCGCCATCGGCACGCCGCAGTTCATGAGTCCCGAGCAGGCGGCCGGCGAGCGCGACATCGACGGCCGGTCCGACCTCTACAGCCTGGGCATCGTCACCTACCAGATGCTCTCCGGCGAGCTGCCGTTCTCGGCGCCGACGGTGGCGGGCATCCTCATGAAGCAGATCACCGAGCCCGCCCCCGACCTGCGCACCCGGCGCAACGACGTGCCCGAGGACCTGGCGCTCGCGGTGGCGCGCTGCCTCGAGAAGGACCCGGAGAACCGCTGGCCGACGGCGGATTCGCTGCGCCGGGCGCTCGAGAGCCGGGTGGTGACCGGCTACACGCCGACCGGCATGGGCTGGAAGGGCGCCACGCGGCCCCCCGGCACCGTCCGGCCCTCCGCGACCGCCCGGGGCCCCGGGGGGCTCGGAGGCCGCCCGTCGGTGCGCGACCGGGCGCGGCCCGAGGGCCTGGCGCCGCGGCCGTCACCGCGCGGCGCGCTGGCGCCTCGCCCGCCGCTCGCGCCGCGGCCGCCCTGGAACGACCGCGCGGCTGCCTCGCGCCGGGGACAGCACGACACGCCGGTGCCGGACACGGGCGAGCCGCGCATCGTGCAGCGGGTGCGCGGGCAGTTCGCGCAGTGGGCGGCGGTGTCGGTCGGGTGCTTCGGGATCAACATCGCGACGGGGCTCGACGCGCCCTGGTTCCTCTTCCCCACCGCCGGGATGGGGATCGGGCTGCTCAAGAACTACGCGAAGCTCTGGCAGGCGGGCTACAGCTGGCGCGACGTGCTGAGCCGGCCGCCGGCGCCGGACGCCATCGAGTCGACACAGATCCGCGCAGCGGTGAAGGGCGGGAAGCTGCCCCGCCAGCTCCCGCTGCCGCGGCGCGAGGAGTTCGGCCTGCAGTACGCGTCGGTCGAGCAGGTCTACAAGGACCGCCAGGCGATCCTGCGCCGCTACGACCGCATGGCGCCGGAGATCCGCAAGGATCTCGTGGACATCCACGAGACGGTGGACGGGCTCTACAACCGGGCCATGGACCTGGCGCGGACGCTGCACCTGATGGACACCGACATCCGCGGCGAGGGGGGGCTCTCCCAGGTCGAGCAGCGGCTCGCGGCGCTGCAGGCGGACCCGTCAGGCAGCGAGCAGCACGCGCGCCAGATCGACCTGCTCGAGCGCCAGAAGAAGACCCTGGGCGACATCATGGCGCGCCGGGGCCAGGTGGCGGGGCACCTCGAGTCGTGCGTCCTCGCGATGCAGAACCTGCGGCTCGACCTGCTCAAGCTCACCTCGTCCAACGTGGCCGAGGTGATGGGCGACATCACCCACGCCACGCAGCAGGCGCGCGCGCTCAGCCGGAACGTCGATCACGCCATCGCGGCGGCGGCGGAGATCCGGGAGGCGATGAAGTAGCACCCGCTGTCGTCCCGAGCGCAGCGAGG
>CAMLLJ010000230.1 GCA_946480845.1 uncultured Gemmatimonadota bacterium | reverse complement strand
GGTGGCCGCACCACCGACTGCTTCGGCTCCGCGCCCCAGCGCACGATGCAGACGTTGAGGAAGCTGCCGAAGACGAGGCCGAGCAGCGCGGCGATAAGGATCACAGCCAGCGGCGGAAGTACATCAGCGGTCACGCAGGACCTCGTGCAGGAGGATGGCCGCCGCGATGGCGACGTTGAGCGACTCGGCGCCGGGGACGAGGCGGATGGCGACCCGGCGCTGGGCCGCGGCGGAGAGGCCGGGACCAACGCCGGCGCCTTCGTTGCCCGCGACGAGGGCGAGACGGGCGGGACGGTCGGGACGGTCGGGACGGTCAAGACGGTCAGGACGGTCAGGACGGTCAGGACGGTCGAGTGGAACTCCGTCGGCCGCAGTCACCCATATCTCCAGGCGGCTGGCGCGGGACCATTCCAGAAATGCCGCCTCGTCGGTCGCGACTCCAGGGAACCTGAACAGGGCGCCCATGCTGCCGCGGATCACCTTCGGGTTGGTGAGCTCCGCGGTCCCCTTCAGGGCCACCACGCCGGCGGCGCCGAGGGCGTGGGCGGTGCGCAGCATGGTGCCGACGTTGCCCGGGTCCTGGACCGCGTCCAGCACCAGCACCACCCCGCCCCGGTGCAGGTCGATGTGATGCAGGCCCCATCGCGCCGGCTCGATGATCGCCACTATGCCTTGCGGGTGCTCGGTGTCCGCCAGCTGGTCCAGCTCCGGATCGCCGACCTCCTCCAGGCGCGCCCCCCTTGCCACCAGCGCGGCCTTGAGGGCCTTCCCGCGCGGGCTACCTTCCAGCGCCGGGGACACCGCCGCGCCCCGGACCGGGACGCCGGCGGCGAGGGCCTCCTCGACGAGGCGCACTCCTTCCGCCAGCGTCAAGCCGCGGCGTTCGCGCCCGCGGCGGAGCTGGAGATCCCGAATGGTGGACTGCAAGGAGCTGCTCACATGAACGCTCTCGACAGATCGGTCGCCGTGGTGTCGCTCGCCGTGTTCGCCGTCGCCTGCGCGCCGTCGGTGCAGCAGGAGGTCGAGATCGGCAACCAGTACTCCGCCGAGATCGACCGCACCATGCCGCTCATCACCGACGGCCCCACCCGCTCGGCGTTCCTCTCGTCCGTGGCGCCGCTGCGCCAGGTGCTGCGGCGCAAGGACCTCGCCTGGGAGTTCAAGATCGTGAACTCGGACCAGGTGAACGCCTTCGCCGTGCCGGGCGGGCACATCTACGTCTTCCGCGGCCTCATCGAGCGGGCGAACCACTACGACGAGTTCGCCGGCGCGGTGGCACACGAGATCGGCCACGTGGACCTCAGGCATTCCGCCCAGCAGATGGGCCAGGCGAGCGCCGCGAACACCGGGCTCACCCTCGCCTACGTGCTGCTCGGGCGCCAGCCGAGCAGCGTCGAGCAGCTCGCGGTCGGCCTTGGGGGCGGCGCGGTCTTCGCCAAGTTCTCGCGCGACGACGAGCGCGAGGCCGATTCGGTCGCTGTGGCCTACCTGACCGAGGCCCGGATCGACCCTTCGGGGATGGTCAACATGTTCCAGACGCTGCGCGACCTGCAGCAGCGCGACCCGAGCAAGGTGGAGCTCTGGTTCGCCTCGCACCCGATGCCGGCCGAGCGCATCACCAACACGCAGCGCTACATCTCGTCCACGCCCGGCGCCCAGGCGGCGACCCGCACCGGACGCTCCGACCTCGCCGCTTTCCAGGACCTGCAGCGGAGACTGCGCGCCATGCCGGCGGCGCCGAAGGACGTGCAGACCCGGTGACGCGGCGCACGTGAAGATCGCGCTCACGATCGCGGGGTCGGATTCCGGCGGCGGCGCCGGCATCCAGGCCGACCTCAAGACGTTCCACCAGCACGGCGTGTTCGGGACGTCCGCGATCGTGGCGCTCACCGCGCAGAACACCCTCGGCGTCCGCGGCGTCCATCCGGTCCCCGCGGACTTCGTCGCATTGCAGCTCGAGGCGCTCGCCGAGGACCTGCCTCCCGACGCGCTCAAGACCGGCATGCTGGCGGAGCCCGCCCTGGTGCGGCTCGTGGCTGACACCGTGCGTGAGCGCCGCTGGCAGCCGCTGGTGGTGGATCCGGTGATGGCGGCCACGTCGGGTGATCGCCTGCTCACCCGGGACGGGGAGGCCGCGGTCCGCGATCTCCTCCTGCCCCTCGCCGCGGTGGTGACGCCCAACCTCGATGAGGCGGCGATCCTCGTGGACCATCCGGTGGCCGACGTGGCCTCGATGCAGCGCGCCGGCAGGCGGCTGCTGGAGCTGGGCGCCGCCGCCGCGCTGGTGAAGGGCGGCCACCTGCCCGGCACCACGGTCACCGACCTGCTGGTCACCCGGGACGGGATGCGGACTTTCGAGCATGCGCGCCTCGCCACCACATCCACGCACGGAACGGGCTGCACCCTCTCCGCCGCCATCACCGCGGGGCTGGCACTCGGGCGCCCGCTCGAGCGCGCGGTCGAGGACGCCATCGCGTTCGTGCACCGCGCGATGCAGTCGGCACCCGGGCTCGGCCGCGGCCATGGTCCGCTCAACCATGGCGCGACGGCACCGTCATAGCGCCCCGATCACCCCCTCCACCAGCCCCGCGACATCCCCCTTCACCCGCTCGGCCACGTCGATCACTTCGGCATGCGAGAGCCTGGCCGCCGTCGTCCCCGCGGCCGGATTGGTGATCGTCGAGATCCCCAGGCAGCGGATCCCCCGCGCGCGCGCCGCGATCACCTCGGTCACGGTGGACATCCCCACCGCGTCGGCGCCGATCCGCTCCAGCATCCGCACTTCCGCCGGCGTCTCGTAGGCGGGGCCGAGCAGGCCCGCGTAGACCCCTTCCTCGAGCGCGATCCCGCGCTCGCGCGCGACGCGGCGCGCGAGGGCGCGGAGGCCCGGGTCGTACGGGTCGGACATGTCGGGAAAGCGCTCCTCGCCCTCGAGCACGGGACCGATGAGCGGGTTCCTGCCCGTCAGGTTCAGGTGGTCCGCGATCAGCATGAGCGCCCCCGCCCGGAACGTGCGGCGGATGCCGCCCGCGGCATTGGTGAGGAGCAGCGTCGTCACGCCAAGCGTCCCGAACACGCGGACGGGGAGCGCGCTCAGCTCCGCCGAGTGGCCCTCGTACATGTGGAAGCGCCCGCTCTGCGCCAGCACCGCGCGGCCGGCGAGCGTGCCCGCCACCAGCTCGCCGCCGTGCCCGACGACGGTGGGCTCCGGGAACCCGGGGATCCGGCTGTACGGGATGCGCACGGCGCCCGTGATGTGCTCCGCCACATGTCCGGCGCCGGAGCCGAGCACGATGGCGACCTCCGGCGCGCGCCCGCCGAGCGCCGCGCGGATCGCGTCGGCTGCCGCACGGATGGTCGTCATACCAGCATGCCGGCGATCGCAGCCGACGTGAACGCCGCGAGGTTGCCGGCGATCATGGCCCGGAGCCCGAGGCGCGCGATGTCGCCGCGGCGCTCGGGCGCGAGACCGCCGATGCCGCCGATCTGGATGGCGATCGAGGAGAA
>CAMLLJ010000229.1 GCA_946480845.1 uncultured Gemmatimonadota bacterium | reverse complement strand
CAGCGCCGCGCCGCAGTTGCTGCAGAACCTGCCGGTGGCGCGCGCGCCGCAGGAGGAACAGAAGGCCGGACCCTTGGTCATGTCGTGATTCCGCTCATTCGGGAATGGCCGCGCCGTGGCAGGCCGTGCACATCTGCGGGTTGCGCCGGCGCAGCCGCTCGGCGTCGAAGCCGGGCCCGTGGGGGCTGAAGTTGCGGCCGCCCTGCGTGGACGTCGCGTGGCAGCTCATGCAGTCGGTCTCGGTGTGGCAGGAGACGCAGCTCTCGAGACTCTGCCGCGCCGCCTGGCCGTGGCCGGCGGAGAAGAACCGCTTCGCGTCATGGTAACCGGCATCGAGCGGCACGTCCACCGAGGCGAGCCCGGCACCCACGTGGCAGCTCGAGCAGAACTGCTGCGGATTGTGGCAGTCGCTGCACGAGGCGGTGCGCTGGTAGGCCTGGACCGGATGGGTGGCGAGGAACCCCACGCGATGATAGCCGGGCGAGCCGTCCGCCGGGTTGGGCACGTGGCAGTCGAGGCACTGCGGCCGGGCATGGCACGCCGCACAGGTGGCCGGCGAGGCCGAGGCGGGCGCGGCGTGCGTCGCCGAGAAGTCGGCGCCGTGGGAGGCGGGGCGGCGGCGCTCCGTCACGGCACCGCGCGAGCGGCCCGGCCCGGCCGCGAGCAGCGCCGATGCCACGCGCGGGGTGCCCACGTGGCAGACGAGGCAGCTCTCCTGCGTGTGGCAGGTGACGCAGCGCCGCGCGCCATCGGCCGCGAGGTCGCCGTGCTTCCGGATGAAGTCGGCCTGCTGATGACTCTTCGGCGCCGCGACCGAGTCGCCCCGCGCGGCGACCCGCGGGTCCGGCGGAAGCGCGCGGATCGCGGCAACCTCCGGCGCGTTCACGTGGCACTCGGCGCAGAAATTCTGGGCGTGGCAGGTGGCGCACGACGCGGCAACCGGGCCGGGCCCCTCGCGCGCGAGGCGAGCATGGCCCCGCTCGGCGAAGTCATCCCGCTCGTGCGATGCCGGGCGCGGGAAGCCGGCCACGTCCTCCGCCGTGAGCCGCGCCGCCTGGGCCAGCGGCACGTGGCAGGTGGTGCACTCGCGATCGGGGAGGTCGAGGTGCGGCCCGTCGAGCCGGTGGCAGCTCACGCAGTTGTCGGCCACGGCGAGCTTGACCGCCATCCGGTCCGCGCCCGCCTCGGCATGGCAGGCCTGGCAGCGCGCAGTCGAGTCCGCGCGCTCCGCCGCCAGCTCGCGGGCGTGCTCCGGGTGGGTGAAGCGAAGATTGGTGCGCGGCGGGGGCGGCGGCTCCCAGTCCACCCGTTCCTCGACAGTGCCGTCGTGGCAGGTGGCGCAGGTGGAGGCCTCGGGCCAGACGCCGGCGTCGGTCGGCGCAGCGGCCGAGGTGATCCCGGCGTGACACGACAGGCAGGACGGGAAGAGGTCCTTGTGCTCCTCGTGGTCGAACCGGTCGCGCGTGAGGCGCCCGACCAGCGGCGAAGCGCCCGCGACCGCCACGAGAAGGGCCACCGCCCCGAGCCCGAGCCGCACGGCGGGCCGCATCACCGGTCACCTGCCAGGGGCGCCCGGCGGATCGCCGGAGGGAGGGCAAAGGCGTCGGGCGTGCTCGAGAGCAGCAGGGTGACCCGCGCATGCAGGCGGAGCTGGTTCCAGTCGAACGCGGCGGCGTCGGGCCGGTCGCGCGTCTCGGCATAGTGCGCCGCGCCGATGGCGAGCCGGAGCCGGCTCCGCGCCTGCCACGCGGCATCGCCGCCGATCACCACTACTTCCGACTGGCTCAGCCGGAACTCGAGCGGCCGCGTGAGCGACGCGCCGTAGGCCGTGAAGGTGAGCGGGCCACCGTGCCAGGTGGCGCTGGCGTCGAACCCGTCGGCCGAGGCGCCGGGGCCGTACTCCAGGCGGTAGCCGGCGGAGAGGCGCCAACGTTCGGACGGCGTGAACGCGGCGCTGATGCCGGTGCGCCAGCCGTCCTGGTCCACGCGCACCAGGGGCGTCTCGGTCTCCGCCTCGAGGAACTTGAAGTACTCGGTGGAGGCGGTGACCTGCACGCGCCGGAGCGGCGAGACCCTGAGGGTGCCGTGCGCGGCGCGGTACGGGACCGGCGAGAAGGCGCCCCAGATGGTCCAGAGCGGGAAGAAGGGGCGATACTGGCGCACGCCGGCATTCAGGCCGAGGCTGCGGTCCGAATAGCCCAGGCCCACCTCGGAGGTGCCGAACCAGCTGTTGGAGAGATCGTACTCGGTCCCGGCGGCGAGCGACCAGCGCGGCGCGAAGCGCCAGGCGCCGCTCAGCGCGGCGCGCTCGCTCCAGAAGTGCCGGGTGTCCCGATCCACTTCGCGCTGGTAGTCGAGGCGCAGGTCGGCACCGCCGCCGCGCCAGCCGACCGCACCGCCCACGAGGAGCTGGCGGCTCTGCGGGCGGAACTCGTCGAGCGGGTCGAGGGCGGGACTGGTGACGGGCAGCGCCGATGCCTGGGCGAGGCCGAGGCCGGCGTAGACCTCCCCCTCGAGCCCCATTCGTGCAGCGCGCCCGACCAGGCGCGCTCCGTCGAACCCCTGCCAGCCGAGCCGGGTCGAGAGGAGCTGGCGGCCGGCGCGCGCGGTGATCGCGTGGCTCGCGTACTCGGCGTAGCCCTCGAGGAGCTGGAGCGCGGGATCGGTCCCGGGCCAGGCGTCGGCGCTCCCGAGATCCACGCCGGCGCGCGCGCGGCGCTGCGCGCGCAGCCCGGGCACGCCGAGCCCCCAGAGCGAGAGGTCCACGGTGCTCACCGCCGGCCCGCCGCGCCGCCGTTCGCCGGGGCGGAAGATGTAGCAGTACGGGCTGGTGGCCGGGCAGCGCGCGATGATGCCGTCGGGAGAGACAGGGCCGCCGGTCGGGCCAGGGACGACGTCGCTGCCAGGCACGCTGTCGAGCACGACGCCGCGGAAGGCGGCCAACTGGGCGTTCGCGTCGAAGCGAAGGCGCCAGCCCTGGGCGTGCAGGACCGCCGGAACGGCCAGCGCCGCCGCCCCGACGATGAAAGCCGCCGCGACCCCGCCGATCCACCGTGCGCGGGCGGTCATCCGGGCGGCGCCGCCGACGTGAGTCGCGGCCGGAGCTCGCCGGGCTCCGCCTGGAAGTGGCAGGTGCTGCATTCGCGCGGGGCGTAGTGGTCAACCGACGCTGCGTGGCAGCTCAGGCAGAAGCTGCGCGCCGGCTCGAGGCGGGCCACGGTGGCGGCCACATGGCAGCTGGTGCAGTCCGCATGGGCGTCGTCGAGCTTCTCGTGCGCGGGCAGGGTGGCCTCGGTGCGGTGGCAGAGCGCGCAGGCGCGCTCGGCCTCATGGTGCTGGACGTGGCACCCGGCGCAGGACCGGACGGAGTCCGCCGCGGCGAGCGTGACCGGCACCGTGTGGCACGCCGCGCAGGCCACGTCCGAGTGCGCCGGATGCGAAAAGGGCACGTCGCGCCCGCGCGGTTGGGCCGGTGGGCGCGCGCCTTCGACGGCGACGGTGACGCTCGCCGCGAGCGGCGCCTCGA
>CAMLLJ010000228.1 GCA_946480845.1 uncultured Gemmatimonadota bacterium | reverse complement strand
AGCCGCGCGGCGCATCGGAGCGGGTGACGATGGTGCAGTTGCCGACCGGCATCAGCCGCACCCCCGCCTCGAGGAGCGGGAGGCGCATGGGGCCGCGGCGAAGGCCGCGGGGGCCCAGCTCGAGCCGCGCCTCGAGGTCGTCGGCGATGAGGTGGATCGCGTCCCCGCCGGGGAGGACGTTCACGTGCACGCGGAGCGAGATCGCCGCGGCCACCACGGCGCCTCCCTCGCGCGTGGCGAAGGGAGCGACGTCGGTCCAGCCGCCGGCCAGGTCGAGGCGCACCGGGGCCGCGGCGTGGGCGCGCCGCACCTCGGTCAACGGACTCGCCACCCGTGGAGCGAGGCCAGCTCGCCGCGCAGGTCCATGTGCACTCCGGTCACCCTCCGGTTCATCCCCTGCAGGCCGCGCGCATGATACAGGAACGCGACCGGCACCGAATCGTGGAACATCCGCTGGATCGCCGCGGCATCCTCGGGCGCAGCGACGCCCGCGAGCGCCGCGAGCGGCCCGAGATGGGCGAGCCCGAGGTCGCCCGGCACGCCCAGCACCGCGGCCTCGAAGTCGTGGCGCGGCCCGTAGGCGCGGTCGAGGAAGGCGGACAGCTCGAGCTGGCGGATGCGCACGTCGAAGCCCGCCCGCGCGAGCTGGGCCTGGAGCATCTGCTCGAGCGCCGCTTCCCCGCTCCCGACCGTGAGCAGCTCGAACGCCACGCGCCGTCCGGCGGCGGCCGATCCGGCAGGCGCGGCCGCCGACCCGCCGGCAACCGCGGCCGGCAGCTCGATGGCGCCGGGCACGCCGGGCGGCACCGGCCCCGTGCCCGGCGTCCCGAAGCCGTAGAGGTATCCGTCCACGATCTCGCGCCGGTCGATCGCGGCGTTCACGGCGCGGCGCACCGCCGGATCGGCGAACGGCGGCCGCCGCGTGTTGAACACCAGCCCGTAGGTAAAAAGCAGCGGATAGCTCACCACCGCCAGCGCCGGATCGCGCGCCACGAACTCGGCGTGCCCGGGCTGGATCCCGGCGAAGTCGAGCTCGCCCGAGGTGAGTGCCGCGAGCTTGGTGATCGGCTCGTCCACCACGACGACGATGAAGCGCTCGAGCGCCGACGGCCCGCCGAGCGATTCGGGGAAGCCGCTGTCGGCGGCGAAGACCCAGCGCCGGTTGGCCTCGTGGGCCACGAAGCGGAAGGGGCCGTTCCCGACGGGCCGCTCGTTGAATGCCGCCTCGCGGAGGCGGGCGTGCGGCACCGTATCGAGCAGGTGCGCGGGGAGGATGGCGAGATCGGTGAGCACGTCGGGAAAGCCCCGCTGCGGCGCCGCGAACCCGATCGCCACCGTCGTGTCGTCCACCGCGCGGATCGAGGTGAACCCCGCGAGCTCCGGCTGGCGGGGATAGCCGGTGGCGGGGTCGCGCGCGGCCTCGAGGGTCCAGGCGACGTCGCCGGCCGTGGTGGGCCGCCCGTCGTGCCAGCGCACGTCGCGCTGGAGCTCGAGCCGCAGCTCGCGGCCCTGGTCCGCCCACGCCCAGCTCCGGGCCAGGTACGGCTGCGGCACCAGCGCGGTGTCGTAGCGTGCGAGCGTCGTGAACAGCACGTAGCGCTGCACCTGCCGCGCGAGCGGGTGCACCGTCACCAGCGGATTGATGCTCTGGAGGTCGGCGCCCGAGGCGAACATCACGGTGGCGCCGCGCCGGTCGGCGATGGAGCCGCAGGCGGCGAGGATCACGAGCGCGAGAAGCGCCGGCAGGGGACGGCGGGACACGCGGGGAATCTATATTGCGGCGATGCCACGCGCCCTCCTCGTGCGCCTCGTCCGCGGGCTCGCCGTCGTGGCGGGCGTCGTGACGCTCACCTTCCTCCTGCTCCGCCTCGCCCCGGGCGACCCGGTCGAGCGCCTGCTCGGCCCCACCGCCACGGCGGAGCAGGTCGCGGCGCAGCGCGAGGCGCTCGAGCTCGACCGCCCCCTGGTCACGCAGTACGCCGGCTGGCTCGGCCGCGCGGCGCGCGGCGACTGGGGCACCAGCATCGCCACCGGCCGCCCGGTACGCGCGATGATCGCCGACGCCTGGCCCGCCACCGTACGGCTGGTGGGGCTGTCGCTGCTCCTCAGCTACCTCCTCGGCATCCTCGTCGGCGCGGTGCAGGCGGCGCGCGGCGGCTCGGCGGCCGACACGGCGCTCTCCGTCTCCACCGTCACGCTGTTCGCGATGCCCGGCTACTGGCTCGGGCTGGTGCTGGTGATGGTGTTCTCCTACTGGCTCCGCGCGCTTCCCGCCTTCGGCGCCGCCGGGATGGACGCGGACTTCCTCTCGCCCGGCGCGCGGCTGCTCGACGCGCTGCGGCATCTCGCCCTGCCGGCAGCCACGCTCACGCTCATCGGCATCGGCGGCACCGCGCGCTTCGTGCGCGCGGCGATGCTCGACGTGCGCGGCGCGCCGCACGTCACGGTGGCGGCGTCGAAGGGCATCTCCGGCCGGCAGCTCATCCTCCGCCACGTGCTCCGCAACGCGCTGATCCCGGTGGTGACGCTGCTGGGCCTCTCGCTGCCGGCGCTCTTCTCGGGCGCCGTCTTCGTCGAGGCGATCTTCGCCTGGCCCGGCGTGGGCCGGGTGCTGGTCGAGGCGGTGCAGGCGCGCGACTATCCCGTGGTGATGGCGGCGACCACGATCAGCGCGCTCCTCGTCGTCGCCGGCAGCCTCCTCGCCGAAACGCTCGCCGCGTGGGTGGACCCACGGCTCCGCGCGCCGGAGGCCGCATGAGGCCGGTGCTCCGCGACTGGCGCGCCCGGTTCGGGATCGGCGTGCTCGCGCTCGCCGTGCTCCTCGCGGTGCTCGCCCCGCTGGTCACCACCGCGGACCCCACGCTCCAGCGCGACGTCGTCGCCACCCGCTTCCTCGCCCCGTTCGCCACCGACATCCACGGCACCTGGCACCCGCTCGGCACCGACCGCCTGGGCCGCGACGTCTGGTCGCGGCTGGTCTACGGCGCGCGCATCTCGCTCGGCGTCGGCGCGCTCGCGGTGCTCATCTCGACGCTGCTGGGCCTCGCGGTCGGGACGGTGGCGGGCGTGTGGAGCGGCGTGCCGCGCCACGCCCTGCTCGCGGTCACCGACTTCGCGCTCGCCCTGCCCCGCGTCGTGCTGCTGCTCCTCCTCGCCGCGCTCTGGCAGCCGAGTGCCGCGCTGGTGATCGTGGTGCTGGGGGTGACGGGGTGGATGAGCGTCGCGCGGCTGGTGTACGGCGAGTCGCGCGCGGTGATGACGCGCGCCTACGTGGACGGCGCGCACGCGCTCGGCGCCGGCCGCGCCCGCGTGCTCGTGCGGCACGTGCTCCCCAACGCGCTCACGCCGGCGCTGGTGGCGGCCGCGCTCGGCTTCGGCAACGCCATCATGCTGGAGGCAGGCCTCTCCTTCCTCGGCGTCGGCGTCCAGCCGCCGGCGCCGTCGTGGGGGTCGCTGATCGCGTCGGGCCGGGACACGCTCGTGAATGCACCGTGGGTGGCGTTGGCGCCGGGGATCGCGCTGGTGCTGGTGGTGGTGGCGAGCACGATGGTGGGG
>CAMLLJ010000227.1 GCA_946480845.1 uncultured Gemmatimonadota bacterium | reverse complement strand
ATCCGGTCCGCCATCAGAACCTCCCTCCGGCACCGCCGCCGCCGAACCCGCCGCCACCGCCGAACCCGCCAAAGCCACCGCCGCCGAACCCGCCGCCGCCCCCACCCCATCCGCCACCCCAGCCACCGCCCCCGCCGCCAATCCAGGGTCCTCCCCAATATACGCGCCGCCGGCGGCGACGTCCCCGGCCACCACCCCCCGAGTTCATGAGGAAGAAGATCAGCAGGAAGAGGAGGATCGGGAGGTAGGCGCTCCAGCCGCTGCCGCCCTCACCGCCGGCGGCCGGAGGCCGCCACTGGGTGAGAGTCGAGTCGGTCACGCCGAAGCCGCGCGCGATGACCGAGGTCAGCGCCTCGACCCCGGCACGCAGGGCCGGGCCGTATTCCTCGCGCGCGAGCAGCGGGCCCATGACGTTGTCGCGGATGCGCCCCGACATGGCGTCGGTGACGAACCCCTCGAGTCCGCGCCCGACCTCGATGCGGATGTGCCCCGATCCCTCGCGCCCGGCCTGGCGCGGGACCAGCAGGAGCACGAGGCCGGCATTGCGCGCGGGATCGCCCAGCTCCGCTGCCGCGCCGACGCCCCACGCCCGCCCGATGGCCAGCGCCACCTCGCTGGCCGCGCGGTCGCCGATCGTGGGCAGGGTGACGACGGCGATCTCCGCCCGCGTCACGCCGCGCAGGCGGGTGATCAGGTCGGTCATGCGCCGTTCCGACTCCGCGTCCAGCACCGAAGCGAAGTCGCTCACCAGCCCGGTCGGGGCGGCAGGGACGTATTGCTCCAGCCCGTCCTGCGCAGCCAGCACGCGCGGGAGCCCCGCGGCGAGTTGTAGGGCTGCGCAAAGGGCGATAACTTTGCTGCGTGTTCCGACCAACCATCCTCCTTGTCGCGATCCTGGCCGCCGCCTGCGGCGGCCCGCGTGACGTGACCATCAAGGTCACCCTGCCCGACATGGACGGCGTCGAGACCCCCGCCTCCGGCATTCCGGTCGTGGCCCTCCCGTACAACCGCGACAGCGTGATGGCCACGCTCGAGCGCGCCCAGGGATCACCCCGGCCCAACACCGCCGCGCTCGACTCGCTGTTCGGCGTGTTTCGCGGCCCCTTCCTCGAGCACTATCGCGCGGGTCGGGCGCTCGAGGCGGCCCGCGACTCGGTGGAAAAAGGCCGGCTGCCGTCCGCCGCGCTGGCCGAGCCGACGGCCCGCGCGGAGCGGAGCCGCGCCGCGCTCGCCGCGGTGCGTGCGTCAGTAGGCCCCTTGGCCGACTCCCTGCGCATCGCCGTGCGCGCCTGGGAAGATAGCACCTACCGGACCTTCGACAGCCTGGTGAAGGACCTCAACGAGCGCGCGCGGCGCAAGCCGGTCGTGGACACGACGGATGCGACGGGACACGCCGAGCTCCGCATCCCCGCGAGCCGGAACGACTGGTACGTGACCGCCTCGTCCTGGGACGTGACCGACCCCAACATGTCGTGGTACTGGAACATGAAGCTGACGGGGGACACCACGGTGCTCGATTCGCGCTCGGGCCGGCGGCGGCCGCGCTACTGATGCAACGCCGCCGTGCGATGCCATTCGGCGCGCTGGCGCTGGCGGCCCTCGCCGCGCTCACGGCCTGCCGTGGCGGCGCTCCGGCGTCCCCTCGGCAGACCGGCGAGGTATCGGCCACCTCCTTCGCTGGATCGCCGGTCGCCGCCGCCGCCGAGCCGGTGCGCGCCGCCGCCGACACCGACAGCGTCGATCCGCGCTCGAACCGGAGCCTCGGCTCCGCCTCGGCGCCGGTCACCGTGTACGAGATGTCGGACTTCCAGTGCCCCTTCTGCCGCCGGCACGCCCTGGAGACGATGCCCGCGCTCGAGCGCGAGTACGTGAAGACCGGCAGGGTGCGCTGGGTCTTCATCAACTTCCCGATTCCGGAGATCCACCCGAACGCGGTGCCCGCGGCGGAGTTCGCCATGTGCGCCGCGCGCTCGGGGAAGTTCTGGCCGGCGCACCGGCTGCTGTTCACGCACCAGCCCGCCTGGGCGAAGCTCGGGGACCCCGCCTCGTTCCTGCTCTCGCTCGCCGATTCGCTGAAGCTCCCCCGGCGCCCCCTGCTCCGCTGCCTCCAGGACCCCGCGGTGCGCCGTGCCGTCGAGGCCGAGGCGCAGGGCTCGATGCGGGCCGGTGCCAACAGCACGCCGAGCTTCTACATCGAGGGTGGCCTGCTGGTGGGGGCACAGCCCGCCGAGGTGTTCCGTCCCATCCTCGACTCGGTGATCGCGGCCCGCTCGCCGCGTCGCTGAGGCCGCACCGCCCCGCCTACATCATGAGGGTCAGGAAGACGTCATAGAGCGCGTGCGTCCAGGCAGTGATGCCCAGGCCGCGCAGGAGGTACATCGCGCTGAAGAGCACGCCGGCCACGGCGCGGAAGGTGAACGAGCCCAGCTCGAGCGCATCGCCGTAGGGACCCACGTAGTGGAAAGCGGAAAAGAGCAGCGCGCCGATCAGGGTCGCGGCGATCCCCGCGACCAGCGGGCGCAAGCCCAGCAGCCTGCGCCCGATCCACGCCAGCGATCCGACCATCAGCACCCGGAAGAGCAGCTCTTCGTAGATCCCCGCCCCCAGCGAGATCATGAGCTGGGTGGGCAGGTCGAAGGACGCGGTGCCCTGCCACGCCGCCATCAGCGCGGGCGTGCCGTGCAGCAGGAGCGCGGTCAGCGTCCCGGCCACCATCCCGAACACCAGCCCGCCCACCGCCGATTCCGCGGCCATCCCGAGGAACACGCCGGGCTGCATGCCCTGGCGGTTCCTGCGCACGTCGCGGACGACGATCACGGCACCCGCGCCGAGCAGCAGCGCGTTGAAGGCGAGCAGCCCATGCTGCCCGCCGAACGAGAGGAAGAGGCTCTTGAGGACAACGTCGGCGCCGTTCCGCATGCCGCCGACGGGATCGCCGGCGAGGACGAAGGCCGACAGCTCGTAGAGCACGAGCAGCGGAAGGGCGAAGAGGAGGCTGTACCGCGGGGCGCGCGACAGGCGCCAGTACGATCTCAGAGTCCCGGGATCCGGAAGCTGTAGTGGAGGCCGGCCGAGAAGATCCCCGGCGAGCCGGCATCGCGCTTGATGAGGTCGTACGCCGCGTGGAGCCCGATCCCGGTCAGCGTGTTCAGCTCGACGCCGCCGCTGATGCCGAAGTCGGTTTCGGTCTCTGCTGCCCCGTCGACCGAGAGCCGCCGGATGTCCACGCGCGGCGCGATCCATGGCTTGATGGCGAGCGCCGGGTTCGGCAGCGTGAACGACACGCCGAGGCCGACCGGGAAGCGCCACTCGTTCACGTCGCAGGCGCCGACCGGGATGCAGGAGAGCTCGGGATTGGAATAGCCGGCGCCTGCCTGAAGCGTCACCGCGAGCGGGATGAGCGGGCCGCCGAAGACCTTGAGGTTGGCAGTGGCGCCGCCCGACCAGAGTTCGTCCGCCGCATCGGGCTTGTACCGCGAGAGCCGCGCGGTGAAGCCGATGGGGCCGAGCCCGAGCGCCGCCGTGGCGCCGACGGCGTACCCGCCGCCGGCGGCCTCGTTGGGGAGGCCGCCGTCGAGTGCCAGTCCGAAGCCGCTGATGACACCGCTGTTGAC
>CAMLLJ010000226.1 GCA_946480845.1 uncultured Gemmatimonadota bacterium | reverse complement strand
CGGTCCTCCACCCAGGCGTAGCGGGTCATCAGCGACTCGACCGCCGCGACGTACGCGGCCTGCGCCGCCTCCATCTGCCCGGTCCACGCCGCCTCGAGCGCGGCATCGCCCTGGACGGCGGGCGGCATCACGAAGGCCGCGTGCGACTCGTCCACGTAGCGCTGGCTCAGCTGGCTGTAGCCGAACCCCGCCCGGTGCCGCACCAGCTCGTGGCTGCAGGAGCGGGAGATCCCCTCGATCAGCAGCACGTACTGGGCGTGCTCGAAGACCGACCCGTGCCCCTGCTTCAGGATGTTCCGCAGGTATTCCGCCGTGGTGCGCCCCGCCGGGTTGTGCTGGCTCATGTAGCAGAGCCGGCCGGCGAACTCCGCGATGCGCTCGCCGTCGCTCGCCTCGCCCTTCCACTGGATGGGGAGGTGGGCCGGCTCGACGAACTGCGGGCGGGCGATCAGGGTGACGCGCGGGGTGCGGAGGATTTCCATTGAGGATCAGGGGTTTGGGGTGAGGGGTCCGGGGTGCTGGTCGAGCAGCGAGAGGCGCGGGGTGGCGTAGCCGGCATTGCGCTCGATCGAGCGGAGGGCCGTGGCGATATCCGCGGGCAGCGTGGCAGCGGCGACGCCGGCCTTGAGGCGCGCGATCGGCGGGGCGTGGCCGAGCTTGATGCCGGGGTTGAGGATCCCCTGCGGGTCGAACGCCTCCTTCACCTTCGCGAAGAGTGCCACGACCTCGGCGCCGAAGACGCGCTCGACGAGCGGCGCCCGGAGCCGCCCGTCGCCGTGCTCGCCGCTCGGCGTCCCGCCGAGTGCCACCACCACGTCCGTCACCTCCTCGAGCAGCGAGGCGACCTCCGCTTCCCAGCCGGCGCGCGCCAGCTCGGGGAGGAGGTTGCAGTGGAGGTGCCCGTCGCCCGCATGGCCGAAGAGGACGACGTCGAGCTTCCGCCGGGCCGCCGCCTCGCGGACCGCGGACACGTACTCACCGAGGCGTGCCACCGGCACGCAGCCGTCCTCGATCACCTGCAGCGAGCGGCGCTCCTCGGGCAGGCCGGCGAGGATCGGGCTCGCCGCGTGGCGGATGGCCCAGAGGCGGCGCATGTCGGCGTCCTCGACCGCCGTTTCGACGCGGAGCGCGGCGGGGCGGACTGCTTCGGCGGCGGCGAGCACCGCCGCTGCCGCTGCCGGCTGACTCTCCGCCTCCATCTCGACCAGCAGCACCGCCTCGACGCCGCGCACGGCCCGCGGGGAAGCGCCGTGCGTGCCGACCAGGTCGAGGAAGGTGCGGTCCAGCAGCTCGACCGCCGCCGGCTCGTGCGCGAGCAGCGTCTCGACCACGCCGCCCAGCGCGTCGAGCGAGGCGAGCGAGATCCGGAGCGCCGCCGCCGCGCCCGCGTGGCGGTCGAGCCGCCAGTCGGCCGCCGTCACGATGCCGAGCGTGCCCTCGGCGCCGATCACCAGGTCGAGCAGGTCGCCGCTCTCGAGCCAGGCGTCGAGGGCGTAGCCGGAGGAGTTCTTCCGGGTCCGCGGGAAGCGCGCGCGCACCAGGTCGGCGGCGGCGCGGATGGCGGGCGCGGCGCCGGCGGCGAAGCGCTCGAAGGCCGCGACGCCGTCGGGAGCGGGGCGGCCCCGCTCGAGCCGCGCCGCCTGGCCGTCGGCGGTGATCAGGTCGGCCGCCTGCACCCAGCCGCGCACGCTGCCGAACTTGACCGACCGGGCGCCGGCGGCGTTGGTCGAGAGCATCCCGCCGAGCGTGGCCCACTTGCCGCTCGAAGGGTCGGGCGGCAGCCGGAGCGCGTACGCCGAGCCGGCGCGGTTGAGCTCGGCGCAGGTGACGGCGGCGCCCGCGTGCGCGGTGCGGTGCTCGGGGCGGAGCCGCACCGGCGGGTGGGTGAGGCCGGTGAGGTCCACGACGATCCCGTCGCCCACGTTTCCGCCGCCCATCGCGCTGCCGGCGCCACGGGGCACCAGCGGCGCGCGCACGGCGGCGGCCCAGCGGACCAGGCGCTGGAGGTCGGCCGCATCGACCGGCCGCGCGATGGCGGACGGCACGATCCGGTAGATCCCGGCGCCTTCGGCGTACGCGGCGCGCGCGCGGAGGTCGGTGCGGTAGGTCCCGCGCATGTCGGGTGACGGCGGCATGCGGACAAAATAGCTATTTTGCCGTCATGCCGGATTCGCCACGCGCGCAGCTCATTCACATCGACGTCGATCGCCGGCTCGGGCACGAATGGGACGAGTGGGACGGCAAGCCGCTGCCCAACCGCGGCGACTACGACGCGCCCGCATCGCTCTTCTTCGCCTGGTCCGCGTTTGCCCTGCTCGCCTTCTTCGCCGTGGCGGTGGCGGTCGTCTACCTGCTCGCGCCGCGCCTGGCACTCCTGCATTCCGCCATTCCCCGGGCGATCTGGATCACGATTGCGGTGCTCGCGGCCGGCGTCTGGACCTGGTGGGGGCTGCTGCTCGCGTCCTACGCAGCCGGCCGCCCGCTCCTCCCCGAGCGGCTCGCCGAGCGGGGGCCGTTCCTCCGGCTGATGCGGCTCACCTCGCGGGTGGCGAGCCGCTTCGGCTGGCGCGACTGGGTCGAGAACGCGGCGGTCAAGGTCTACAACGCCTTCGCGCTGCACCGGAGCCGGAAGGTGGGGAAGGGCGAGCTGCTCCTGCTCATCCCGCGCTGCCTCTCCAAGGAAACGCTCGACGGCGTGCTGGGCGTGGCGGGGAAGTACGGCGTGCCGGTCTTCGTGGCCACGCGGGGCCAGCTCGCTCGGCGGGTGATCCGCGAGCGGCGGCCGCGCGCGGTGGTGGCCGTGGCCTGCGAGCGGGACATGGTGAGCGGACTGCACGACGTGGCGGGGAAAGTCCCGGTCCTGGGGCTCACGATGACGCTGCCCTCGGGGCCCTGCAAGGATGCCCTGCTCGACCTGCCGCGGCTCGAGGAGTGGGTCAGGTCCTACGTAGTCTGAGTTCCTGCAGCAGGCCGGTCACCGGCGCGTCATGAACGCGTCGGGAAAGGTGGTTCGGAGCCGGCGCTGGGCCGCGCGCGCCGCGCTCTCGGTGGCATACCTCTGCGTCCTCACCTTCATCATCCCGCTCTCGGTCACGATCCTGGGCGTGTAGCCCAGCTCGCGGAGACGGGTCGCCGCGAGGTCCACGACACTGCGGTCGGCCGACGCGGCGACCTGGACGCTGAACACGGCGGCCGGCGGCTGCGCGGCGGGCGTCTCCGAAGGCGTGACCGGCGGCTGCGCGGCCGGCGCGGGCGCCGGTGCGGTGACCTGGGGCCGGGGCTGGGCCGGACGCGCGGCGACGGCGCTCGAATCGGGCCGCCGGCGCGTCGTATCCGCCGGCGTGGGGCGCAGGGCGCGGGCTGCAAGCGAATCCCGGCCTGCCACCGAGTCGCTGCGAGCGGCCGACGTGGTGACGGCGAGCGTATCGCCCGCCACGCGGGCAGTGTCGCCTGCCTCAGGCTCAGGCATGATGCCCTTGTTCGCAGCCGCGTAGCGCTTCTCCTCCGCCTTCCGTGCCGCCTCGTCCCGCGCCCGCCGCTCCGCCAGGGTCAGCGCGTCCGGCTCCTCGGCCGTCGCGCGCACGCCGAGGGACGCGAGCGCGGTGCGCACACGCTGGCGCACCGGGTGCGCATAGGCCACGCTCTCCTCGAGG
>CAMLLJ010000225.1 GCA_946480845.1 uncultured Gemmatimonadota bacterium | reverse complement strand
AAGGCAGAGGTCTGCAAAACCTCCATCACCGGTTCGACTCCGGTCGGCGCCTCTCCCGCAAATCGAAGCCCCGTCAGCAGATGGCGGGGCTTCGTGCATTCACCGATCGCTGACACCGGACGCGCTCCGGCTGCGTAGGGCGGATCCATGCATACCACCCTTCGCTCGTTCTCGGCCGCGGCCCTCCTCGTGGCCGCTGGGGCAGGCACGCTGCACGCGCAGGCATCGCGTCCGGCGCCCGCATCGTTCGCCGGCCGCTACGCCACCGCCGTCGCCCTCCGCGACAACGATTGCGGCCCGGTCACCGTCCAGTCCATGCCTACCACCGTTCGACACGCTGCGGGCGACACGTCACTCACCGTCACGCATGGGCCGCTCACCTACGAAGGCGTGGTGCGCGCCGACGGCTCGTTCCGGATGCGGCCGCTGTCGCTTCCGCCCGACGGCGGGGTGATCACGACGATCACCATCGCCGGCCAGTTCGCCGCTGAGCGGTTATCCGCAGCGGTGCGCGTCGATATCGCGCGCAGGCCACCCTGCCACTACACCGTGGACTGGTCCGGCCCCCGCGAACCGAACGCGAGCCCGGCGCAGGGCGGCACGCAATCGGCCGCCCCGGCGCCGGCCCAGCCGCCCGCCCTCGACCTGACCCCTCCCGCCCCCGCCGCCTACGCCATCACCGGCGCCACCGTGATCCCGATGGACCGCGAGCGCGTCCTGCACCGGCACACCGTCCTCGTCCGCGACGGCCGCATCGCCGCCCTCGGCCCCGACGGCCGCGTCCGCATTCCCGCCGGTACCACGCGCATCGACGGCCGCGGCAAGTTCCTCGTTCCCGGCCTCGCCGACATGCACGTGCACCTCCTCGACCGGAGCGAGCTGCTCGCCTACGCGGCCAACGGCGTCACCACCGTCCTCAACCTCCACGGCCTCGGCCGCCACCTCGCCTGGCGCGACAGCCTCGCGCACGGCCTCCTCCTCGGCCCCCGCCTCTTCACCAGCGGCCCGATCGTAGACGGCGACCCGCCCACCCGGCGCACCAACGTCGTGATCACCACCGCCGCGCAGGCCGAGAGCGTCGTCGTCGCGCACAAGGCCGCCGGGTTCGATTTCCTCAAGATCTACGACAACGTTCCGCCCGACCTCTACCGCGTGCTCGCCGCGACCGCGAAGCGCGCCGGGCTGCCGATGGTCGGCCACCTGCCGACGCCCGTGGGTCTCGACGGCTTCCTCGCGGTGAAGGGACAGGTGGGGCTCGAGCACGTCGAGGAGCTGCTGCCCTTCTTCCGCGACGGCCGCGACACCGCCGGCGTCGGCCGCCTGGCGCGCGCACTCGCGGCCAACGGCGTCTGGGTGACGCCGACAGTGACGGTGCACGCCAGCTCGCTCGCCCAGTCGCGCGGCTGGGCGGCGGTGCGCGCGCGCCCGGCGATGCGCTTCGTCCGCCCGGCTACGGCCGAGATGTGGGGATGGGAGCCGACGGGGCGGGGGAACGACGGCAGCGCCGCGGCACGCGAGCGGTTCGAGCGCACCGTCGGGTTCTTCGAGCGGGCGCTGATTCCCGCACTGCACCGCGCCGGCGTGCGGCTGCTCGCCGGGACCGACGCGCCGATCGCCGCGATCATTCCCGGGTTCGCGCTCGCGGAGGAGATCGAGACGCTGCACCGCTCGGGGCTCTCCAGCTACGAGGCGCTGCGCGCCGCGACGTCGGGGCCGGCGGAGTTCCTCGGCCGGGCCGGTGAGTTCGGGGTTATCGCGCCGGGCGCGGCCGCGGACCTCGTGCTGCTCGATGCCGATCCGCTCGCCGACTTCGCCGCGCTCGCGCGGCCGCGCGGCGTCATGATCCGGGGCTCGTGGCTTTCGCGTGAATGGCTCGATGCCGCGCTCGAGCGAATGGTGTCGAGCTACGGAGAACCGGCAGCGAGCCGCTGAAGACTGGACGCCGCGTACCAGCCCGTCCCGGACGTGCTAGAACGCTGCGGCTCGACCTGCGATGTTGGCAGCGCTGCCGACATGGAAACCGGCAGCAAGGCGTGACACCGCGAAAAGGTGCCCGTCCCGCTGCCGGCATGGTGTTCCCACTCCGAGTGACCTTGGAGCCATGACGACAGCGGGCGGCGCATCCGCGCCGCCCGCCGTCTGTCCGCTCACTCCACCGCGAACGACCCGACCACCCCGCCGAACTCGTCCGCCACCGGCGTCGTTTCCGGAGGCACCTGCCACGGCCCGCCGTCGTAGCGCACGTTGATCTGGTGCACGCCCGGCCCCATGGCCACCGCGGCCTGCCAGTAGTCGGGCCAGGCCCGCTCCATCTCCACCGGCTGCCAGTTGCTGAAGCTCCCCATGATCTCGACCCGCTCCGCATCGGGCGCCATCAGCACGATGCGGACGCTGCGCGCGCCGTTCCGGTGCGCCGCGAACGCGGTCCTCGCGGTTGGAACCGCATTGCGCAGCGGGGCCGGCCGGTCGGAGTTGAGCAGCGGGAAGCGGAGCGCCATCGTGGCGTAGCGCCCGCCCGGGAGTGCCGCGGCCACGTCCGTGGGGTAGCGCCCCACCGCGGTCACCAGCGCCACCTGCGGCGTCATCCAGACGGTGCCATCGAGACTCCACCACGACGCGCGGAAGGGCAGCGCACCCAGCCGGCGCCCGACGCCGGCGCCGAGCTCGAGCGGGCCCACCGTCCAGCGTCCCGTGGCGCGGAGGTCGGTGAACTCGCGCACGCGGAAGCGCGCATCGAGCGTGTCGCCGTCGCGCACCTGGACCAGGCTGATGTTGCCCTGGCGGATCACGCCGTTCTGGAGCGACGTGCGGCCCGCCTCCACCTGGAAGCGCCCGGCGCCGACTTCGCCCCAGAGGCCGCCCTCGACCTTGGTGACGCCGATGCTGGTGCCGGCCACGATGACCGCCCCGTACCGCGTCCCCACGTACACCCCGCCGTACCGCCCCGTCCGATGCAGGCGGATGCCGAGGCTCGGCGCCGCCGTGCCGGTGCCGGTGCCGTGGCGGCTCGCCGAGACGTCGCCGCGGCCCTCGAGCCGGAAGCCGTAGACGGCGGGAGTGAGCGCCGACAGCGTTCCCCAGCCCTGGATGCCCCATCCCGACTGCCCGTGATCGGAATACACGCCGCTTCCGGCGATGCGGAGGGCCGGCGTGATCCAGGAGATCGTGGGCGCGATGGACACCACCGCCGCGGACGCGCTCTGGTCGTTGCCGCCACTGCCGAGGCTCGCGTCCACCATGCTGCTGACCTGGGCGCCTGCGGCGGCGGGAATGCCGAGCGCCGGAACGCCGAGCGCGGCGACCGCGAGTGCCAGCGTCCGCGCGCTCATTGCTGCGGCGCCCCCGCCGCCGGCACGCCCGCCGGGTGCAGCGGCTGCACCGGCGGCGCGGGATTGCCCCGCTGGCCGGCGGGGTCGCGGATGGCGAGGAACTGGGCGTCGGAGCCGCCCGACCGCGCCAGGCCCTCGACCGAGCGCCAGGCGGAGGTGAGCGGCGCGCCGCGCGCCACGAGGTCGGTGAGCACGCCGAGCGGGATCGCCACCGACTGCGCGGGGCGGAGCCGGCGCAGTGTCGCCAGCATGTCGGGGGTGCCGCCCGCCCGCAGCGTGGCCACCCCGGCCACCAGCTCGGGCTCGGTGGCGCCGCTGCCGAGCGCCGAGCGCGCCACG
>CAMLLJ010000224.1 GCA_946480845.1 uncultured Gemmatimonadota bacterium | reverse complement strand
GGTGGCACGGCACCCGGCTCCCGATGCGGATGATCTGCAGGTGCGGGATGGCGCGGAGCCGGGTGAGGATCGCCTCGAGGCGCCGGTCGTTGAGCAGCAGCGGGTCGCCGCCGCTCATGATCACGTCGCGGACCTCGGTGTGCTCCTCGAGGTAGCGGAAGGCGCTCTCGAACTGCGACATCGGGATCTTCTCCGGATCGCCCACCTTCCGCCGCCGGGTGCAGAAGCGGCAATAGGTGGCGCAGACCGGGGACACGAGGAAGAGCGCGCGGTCGGGATAGCGGTGCGTGATGTTGGGCACCGGGCTGTCCGCGTCCTCGTTGAGCGAGTCCACCACCCCGTCCACGACGTCCAGCTCTTCCACCGACGGCACGTACTGGCGCCAGATCGGGTCGTTGGGCGACTTGATCAGGTCGGCCATCGCGGGCGAGATGCGGAACTCGAAGTTCTCGGCCGCGAGCCGCAGGCGGTCGAGATCCGGGAAGTGCTCCGGACCGAACCGGGCCGCCAGCGACTCCAGCGAGCTGATCGAGTTCTTGCGCAGTACTTCCTGCCAGGTCTCCATGATGCTACCCGCCCTCCTCAGGGTCATGCCCCGGATTGAACGACTTCACGTACACGACTTGGTCGTCGCCCGGCGCGTAGAACTCCGGGATGGTGGCGACGCGGCGATATCCTCGTGCTTCATAGAAGGCGCGGGTGCCGGCGTACTCGGGCCGGCCCGCGGTCTCCACGACGATCAGGCGGGCGAGGCCGGCGAGGCGCCGTTCCATCTCCGCCACGAGCCGGCTGCCGATCCCCGCGCCGTGGCGGGCGGGGTCGACGGCAAGCCAGTACATGTCCCAGGTGCCGATGGTGCAGGGCGTGGCCCCCCAGCAGATCCAGCCGTCCACGCGCCCCGCCTCTCCCGCGACGAACGCGGTGTAGGACGGGTCGCCGGCGGCGGCCGCGTCGAACACCTCGAGGGCCACGAGCACCTCGTCGGCGCGGAAGAGCCCCGAGGCGCGGGTGATCGCCTCGACCGCGTCGCGGTCGGCGGCGGCGGCGGGACGGATCGCGGCGGCGGAGCGGGGCGCCACAGTCGGGGCGGCGGGTGCGCTGGCGCTCACGCCGGGACCGAGCCCGGGGCGAGGGTCCGCGGCGCCGGCGCCGCGAGGTCGTCGGCCGCGCGCGTGGTGCGCGAGCGCCCGAGCGCCTCCTCGACGATCTGCATGACCAGCTCCTCGTAGCTCCAGCCGTGCGCGCGTCCCATGCGCGCGAGGCCGGCATCGGTCGAGAGGTCGGGGCAGGGATTCACCTCGATCACGTAGGGCTGGCCGTCGGGCGTCACCCTCAGGTCCACGCGGCCGTAGCCCTCCTGGCCGGCCAGTATCTCCCAGGCGTGGCGCGCCACGCGGCCGAGCCGCCGCGCCAGGTCGGCGGGGATGCGGGCCGGGCAGACCGGCTGGGTACCGGCGAACTCGGGATGCTCGGGGTGCCACTTGGCGGCGTAGGTCACGATCGGCCAGCTCCCCTCGGGCATCTCGGAGAAGTCGATCTCCGAGATGGGCAGCATGGTCCCGCCCACGAACCCGACGTTGAACTCGCGGCCGGTGACGTACTCCTGCACGATCACCTCGTCGAAGTGCTCGAGCATCTGCGAGACGCGGGCGCGGAGCGCGCGGCGCGAGGTGCAGACGGCGCCGGCGTCGATGCCCACGCTGGCGTCCTCCGCCGCCGGCTTCACGATGGCCGGGAGCGGGAAGTTGGCGGGGATCTTGTTCCCCCGGGCCAGGAGGAAGGCCGGCACCGGCACGCCTTCCGAGGCGAGCAGGGTGTTGGCCACGTGCTTCCGGTGGCAGACGGTGATCGGCCAGGCGCGCGGCCCGGTGAAGGGCGTGCCGGTGAGCTCGAGCGCGCCGAGGACGAAGTCCTCGTAGCGGGCGTGGCCGTTGATCCCCTCGCAGAGGTTGAAGACCAGGTCGGCCTTCCGGCAGCGGGAGAGCCAGCGGAAATCGCCCAGGCGCACGGCGATCACCTCGACGTCGTGGCCGGCGGCGCGGAGCACGTCGCGGATCTCGTGGACGTTGCCCACGACCGCCGAGACGTCCTGCGGGCTCCAGTGATCGCCGCCCGCGTCGTAGATCATCACGACCTTCACGACAGCGCCTCCGTGAGCAGGGACCGGCCGCTGATGCGCCGCCAGGCGATGTCGGCGACGAGGCGGATCAGGTCGTCGTACTCGATGCCGGCCGCCCGCGCCGCCTTGGGGACGCAGGAGTTGTCCCGCGGGTCGGGCAAAATG
The DNA here is from genome assembly GCA_946480845.1 of uncultured Gemmatimonadota bacterium. The sequence continues at coordinate 1,425 of CAMLLJ010000224.1, read as the reverse complement.
CCCGGGAGCGGGTTCAGCTCCACCACCATCGGCCGGCCGGCGGCATCGCAGCGGACGTCGATGCGGCACCAGTCGCGGCAGTCGAGCGCGCGGTAGGCGGCGAGCGCGGCCGCCTGCACGTCCCGGTCGAGCGCCTCCGGCACGTCGGCGGGACACTCGTAGATCTCGAGCGGCTGGTCCACCGTGTCCCAGAGCCACTTCGCTTCGTAGCCGTAGATCGGCGGCGCGCCCGCCGGCAGCGTGTCGAAGCGCATGCCGACGATGGGCAAGCACCGTGCCTCGTCACCATTCCCGATGACCGCGACGGTGAACTCGCGCCCCGGCAGCCACGCCTCCACCACCACCGGCTGGTGGTAGGTCTCGAGGAGGTAGCCCACCTGCGCGACCAGCTCCGCCCGGTTCTGGCAGAGGCTCCGGACGCTCACGCCCTTGCCCGATCCCTCGAACGCCGGCTTGGCAAAAAGCGGGAAGGGGAGCGCGCAGTTGCGGGCGTCGTCCGTGGAGTGGGCCAGGACGAAGGGCGCCGTCGGCACGCCGTGCTGCGCCATGATCTCCTTGGCGCGCCCCTTGTGGAGGCAGAGGGCGAGCGCGAGCGGATCGGAGGCGTGGCAGGGAATGCCGAGGAACTCGCAGATCGCCGGGACGTGGCTCTCGCGGTTCGGGCCGTAGAGGCCCTCGGCGATGTTGAAGACGAAGTCGGGGCGGGCGGCGGCGAGCGCCGCGGGGAAGCCGGCGTCCGCCTCGAGGCGGATCACCTCACCGAGCGGGGCGAGCGCGCGCTCGACCGCATCGATGGTGGCGGGCTCGTCCCACTCGGCGTAGAGGTCGGGCTGATCGAGGTCGGAGCGGAGCGAGCGGAGGGATTCGTTGAGAGCGGCAGGGGACCCGAAGACCGCTCCGGCAGCGGCGGCCGGAGCAACTGGCTTCATGTTGTAGGCGAGTCCTATCCGAACTCCCAAGCGTGGTCCTCTCTACAAAAAAGGCCGTCCGCAAAGACGAGCCGAGCGCGGACGAGTTGTTCCTCCGCGACTAAGGTAAGAAAAACAATCCCAACGCACAATAGATTTTCTCCACTTCGTTCGACCAACGTTCCGGCGGTTCAGACTTTATGGAAGCCGACGCGGCCCGCTTCGGCGCCATCCTCCGCCTGATAGATCTCGAAATCGGCGAAGAGCGCGGGCGATTCCGCCTGCAGCACGCGGAGCACCGCGACCGCCATGCGGCGGATCTCCTGCTCGGCGCCTTCGCCGAGACGGAGCTCCAGCATGGTGCGCCAGGCGCGGACGTTCGCGCTCACCACGATCTTGACCTCGGTGCCGTTGGGCAGGACGCTGCGCGCCGCCTCGCGCGCCATCTTCCGGCGGTGGACCCGGTCCTCCACCCAGGCGTAGCGGGTCATCAGCGACTCGACCGCCGCGACGTACG
>CAMLLJ010000223.1 GCA_946480845.1 uncultured Gemmatimonadota bacterium | reverse complement strand
CGGCGCGACGCGAAGCTCGCGCTCCGGGAGGTCGGCGCCGCCCAGCGGCTCCGGGAACGCCTCGCGCACGCGGACGCGCTGCGGCGCCGGGGCGTCGAGCGTCCAGCGGTACCAGACGGCCAGCGTGCGGCCCACCGAGAACGCCGGCGGCGCATCGCGCTCGGCCGTAAGCCGGCCCCGCCCCGCGCGAACGCCGTCGTAGGCGCCGAGGGCGATCCACGCGGCGTCGAGCAGGAGCAGCAGGGGGAGCGCGCCGGGCCAGGCGAGTCCGAGCAGTGCCACCAGCGCGAGCGCCGCGGCGACGACGAACCAGCGCCGGGCGGGAACGATCATCCGCGGGGCGCCTCGATGCGGTCGATCACGGCGGCGAGCGCGGTGTCGGCCGCCACGCCCTCGAGCTCGAGCTCGGGCGCCACCGTCACGCGGTGCCGGAGCACGGCCGGCGCGAGCGCCTTCACGTCGTCGGGGGTCACGAACGCGCGTCCCTCCATCAGCACCGTCGCCTGCGACACCTTGAGCAGGGCGACGCTCGCGCGCGGCGAGGCGCCGAGCGTGATGGACGGGGTGCTGCGCGTGGCGCGCACGATGGCCGTGATGTAGGCCACGAGCGCCGGCTCCACCCGCACCCGCCGCACCGCCGCGCGCATCTCAGCGAGCCCATCCGCTCCCGCCACGCTGCTGACGCCGAAGCTCGCCGGCTCGTCCGACTCGAAGCCGCCGAGCACGCGCGCCAGGATCCCCTGCTCCACCGCCTCGTCCGGATAGCCCAGCGCCACCTTCACCAGGAAGCGGTCGAGCTCCGCCTCGGGAAGCGGGTAGGTGCCCTCGAACTCGATCGGGTTCTGGGTGGCGAACACCGTGAACGCCGGCGAAAGCGGGTGCGACGCGCCGTCCACCGTGACGCTCCGTTCCTGCATCGCCTCGAGCAGCGCCGCCTGGGTCTTGGCGGGCGCGCGGTTGATCTCGTCGGCGAGCACCAGGTCGCCGAAGAGCGGTCCGGGCCGGAACTCGAAGCCGCCGTGCCCGGAGAGCATGTTGACGCCGGTGACGTCGGAGGGCATCAGGTCGGGGGTGAACTGGATGCGCCGGAACTGCAGGTCGAGCACCCGCGCGAGCGTGCGCACCAGCAGCGTCTTCGCGGTGCCGGGGAACCCCTCGAGCAGCACGTGGCCGCGAGCGAGGAGGGCCGCCACCGTCTCGCGGATCGCGGCCCGCTGCCCGAGCACCACGTGCTCGAGCTGGGTCACGATCGCCTCCGCGGAGGCCGAGTGACGCTCCACGTCCCCGGTGCCGATCATGGCTTCATCTCCTGCCACAGGTCCTCCACGGCGAGCGCGGCGCGGCGGACGCCGTCGGCGTCCGCGGGGCCGCGGGTGAGTGTCTGCAAGGTGGCGACGGCCGCCCGGCCGCCGGGGGTGCGCACGCCGTTGGCGAGCGCGGCGAGCCAGTCGGCCGGATCGCCGCGCACCGATTCGCCCGGACGGGACAGCCGGCGGCGGAGCCCGCGCACCAGCAGGCCGATCGCCACGGCGTGGCCGCGCGCGGCGGCGAGCGCCGTGGCGAGGGCGCGCACGTGCTCGAGCGGCGAGCGGCGGCGGCGTTCGATCACCCGGCGGGCCGGCCCGAAGCGCACCGCGCCGGCGAGGAGCGCGAGCACGCCGACGATCCCGAGCTGCCAGAGCGCCCATCCCCAGGGCGAGGCCACGCTCCAGCGCCGCACCGCCGACAGCATCCCGCCCGAAGGACCGAAGCCGTGGTGGTACTCGTCCACCACGACCGCGCGCTCCCCCGCGGCGAGCGAGAGCGCCAGCTCGCCGGCGGCGCTGGTCCGCAGCACCCGGTTGGAAAAGAGCGTCCCGTCGGCCACGAGGATCGCCGTACCCGAGGAGTCGGAGGCGATCCGGAGCACGACCGGCTCGCCGTCGGTGGCCGCGAGCAGCGTGTCCACCGCGCGCACCGGAAACGGCGGGCAGGCCGCGGCGCTGCCGTCGTCGAGCATCAGACCGCGCCGCGGCACCGCGGCCGGAGCGGCGTGGAGTACGGCGCCGATGCGCAGGGTGTCGCCACCGAGGACGGCCCGTCCGCCGAAGCGCGGCAGCACCGCCTGTCCGAAGCACTGCATGGCCGGGACGGCCCCCGCGCCCGCGAGCAGGAGCCGCCCGCCGTCCGCCGCGAAGCGCCGGAGGTGCAGCGCATCGAGCGGCGAGAGCGCGGCGGAGGGATCGAGCGCGGCGTACATCTCCTCCCCGCCGGAGCGGCCGGCGAGCGCCGTGGTGCGCTCCCTGAGCCGCACCACGCGGACACCGAGCAGCTCGAGCGCCTCGGCGTACGCGCGGGCGCCGTGCGGGCCGCTGAGATAGGTGGAGCGGCGGACGTCATCATCCTGTGGCCGCTGGCCCCGGCTCCCGGCCGCCGCCACCACGACGCCGAGGGCCGTGACGATGCCGACCGCCACGGCCAGCTCAGTGACCGGCCGCACGCCAGTCCCCCCCGGCCTGGTCGCGCCAGGCGCGATAGTCGTCGGCCCCGAAGGGCGCGCCGCCGAACGCGGTGGCGTAGAGCGTCCGCACCAGGCCGCGCAGGCGCTCGCGGTCGGGATCGGCGAGGCGCGCCTCGCGCGCCACCTCCGCCGGCGTGCGGCTGGGCTGGTACTGCACCAGCCCCCGGGCATCGAGCCCGAGCGCGAGCGCCACGAAGGCGCGCTGGATCGCGTCGGCGAATCGGCCCTCGGCCGCGAGCGCGTCCGCCGAGCGGAGGTACCACGCCGCATCGCGCCGCACCGGCGCGGCGGGCTCCCCGCGCTGCTCCGCGGGCTCGGCGGCGCCGCGGATGGTGCGGACGAGCACCCAGAGCGCATGCGCGAGCACCGCGGCCAACGCGAGCGCCAGGAGCACGATGAGCGCGCGATAGAGGAGTGGACTGGCATCGCGCAGGCCGCCGATCCACGCGATCAGCGCCCGCCACCAGCGCACCACAGTGGAGAGCGTGGCGTCGTCCGGCCGCCAGTCGTATGCCGGGGACCGGAAGACGGCGTCGAGCACCGCGCGGAGCGAGTCGGGCGACGCCTGCTGCACGCGCCGGCCCTACGCCGGAAGCCCCGCCGCGAGCATCTCGAGGTCGAACGCTTCCTTGCGCACCCTGAGGTCGTAGTAGACCAGCGTGAGCACGCAGTAGAGGAGCGGGCCGATCACCAGCGACACCAGCCCGCTCGCCACGGTGACCAGCACGACGCTCCCGGTGGAGGGCTCGGCCTGGAAGGCGCCGCCCATCGCCCCGATGGCGAGGAAGGGGATCATCAGCACGATGAGCACCACGAAGAGGAGGCCCACGATGCGGAGGCGGAACCCCTTGGTGAGCGCCCACGAGCGGCTCATCGCCTTCCCCGCGCCGATGTCCTCGAGCACCAGCGCCGGCGTTGCCACCGAGAGGCCCGAGAAGACGAAGACCGGCACCACCAGCAGGGCGAGCCCCGTCAGCATCAGCAGGGCGCCGGTGCCCGCCTGCCCGGGACTCCCGCCCTCCTGGAGCGCGAGGCCCGCAAAGGCGCCGCCGCCGGCCACCGCGAGCAGCGCCGGGAGCGCCGACACCATCACCACGAGCCCGAGTCCCAGCGACAGCACCATGACCGCCCCCATCCGCGGCACCGCGCGCCGGAGCGCCGCGCCAGGGGCCAGGTCGCGGCCCAGGTAGCTCTCGGAGATGAGATACGCGGTCGCGGCGCTCGCCAGCGCGCCGAGCACGAAGGCGATCAGGTAGACGACGAAGGTGTAGCCGATGCGGGTGCCGCCGCGGGCCGCGCCGTAGACGTTGAGCAGGAAGGGGAGCCCGGAGCAGATCACCTGGATCACCACCAGCGGCACGAAGAGCCGCCGGAAGATGCCGAAGGAGTGG
>CAMLLJ010000222.1 GCA_946480845.1 uncultured Gemmatimonadota bacterium | reverse complement strand
CATCGCGATTCGGTGCATCATGATGTGGATTCTCCCGGTAGGTGACCTGCGTTGGTCAATCAGCGTACGTCCACGTTCAGCATCATCCCCATGTCCTCGTGCTGCAGGTTGTGGCAGTGCAGCAGGTACAGCCCGCGGTAGACATCGAAGCGCACCAGCACGTCCACCGTCTCCTCCGGCATCACCAGCACCGTGTCCTTCCACCCCGCCTCCCAGGGCAGCACCATCCCGCGCCCGCCCCGCCGGGCCGCGACCTGGAAATGGGTGCCGTGCAGGTGCACCGGATGCGGCAGCGTGCTGTCGTTCCGGAAGCTCCAGCGCTCCACCTGCCCGAACGGCACCTCCACGTCCACCCGCTCCATGTCGAAGGAGAGCCCGTTGATCCGGTGCATCCCGGCGTCTGCCGAGCTCCGGAACTCGAAGGTCCGCTCGGCCGCGGACGCACCCAGCGGCGCTACCGTGGAAAGCGCGGCGGGCAGCGGCTGCGCCGGCGCTCCGGAGCCGCCGACCCGCACCAGCTCGAGCAGGTCCATCTCCACGCCCTGCGGCCACTGGCCACCGGAGCCCGGGACGCTGAACGGCAGCGACTTCAGCATGAGCCGCCGTCCCGCCGGCACGCCGGTGAGGTCCACCAGGAAGTCCACCCGCTCGCCGACGCCGAGATCCACTGCGCCGAGAGTGGCCGGCGACGGCAGCAGGCCGCCATCGTTCCCGATCAGCGTGAGCGGTGCACCGGTATCGAGTGCCAGCCGGTACACCCGGGCATGCGAGGCGTTGAGGACGCGGAAGCGGTAGCGCCGCCCCGCCACGGCGAGCGTCGGGAGCCGGGTCCCATTGCCGTACGGCGTGCCGCGGAGCATGCCGTCCATGCCGTCGGCGCCGTCCGGCGCGTAGGCGTACGCCGACGAGAGGTCCGCGTCGCGGTCCTGCAGCATCACCAGTACCTCCTCGGCCCCGGACGGCAGGCCCAGCGCCGCTTCCTCGTCATCGGTCACGATGAAGAAGCCCGCGAGGCCGCGGTGCACCTGCTCCGCAGTGCGGTGATGCGCGTGCGGGTGATACCAGAAGGTCCCGGCGCGCTGGATCAGGGGAAACTCGTAGCCGAAATCGGCCCCGGGGCCGATCGCGTCGCGCGGGTGGCCGTCGGCGTGCGCCGGCACCACGAGACCGTGCCAGTGGACGATCGTCGGATCGGCGAGCCGGTTTCGGAGCTGGATCGTCGCGGTCTCGCCTCGTCGCGCGCGCAGGGTCGGGCCCGGCAGCACTCCGTTGTAGAGCCAGGCCGCGGCCGGCTGTCCTTCGGCGACCATGGCACTGCCCGGGGCGGCGGCGAGCACCGCGCCGCTGGCCGCAAGCTCCGGAGCCCGCGGGAGCGGCGACCGGGCGCCGCCGTCTCCCGGTTCCTGCGAATCCCCACAGGACGCGAGCAGCGGAAGCCCGCCTGCCACGGCTGCCGCCGCCCCCGCCGCCATTCCGACGAAGCGCCGGCGGCTGAGTGCGCCTCCGGCGCCTTCCATCAATGCACCCGGACCGAGCCCGTCATCGACGGATGGATGGGGCATCGGTAGGTGTAGATCCCACTGGTGGGGAAGGTCCGAGAGGCCGATGAGTTCTGCAGCTCGGGCAGGTCCGTGGGCGCCCCTCCGGTGGTGAACTCCACCGCGTGGTGCACATCGGCGATCGACCAGGTGACCGAGCCGCCGGCCTGCACGTCCACGCTGGGCGGCGTGAAGAGGAGGGCGGGCGCCGTCACGGTGGCGGCCGCCGGAGCCTCCGCGACGACGATGCTCGCCGTGGCGCTTTCGGTGGTGCCGCCGATGGTCACCGACGCGGTGATCGAGGTGGTGCCGGCCCCGACGGCCGTCACCTTGCCGGCGGCGTCCACGGTGGCCACCGAGGTGTTCCCGCTGGTGAAGGCCTTCGACCCTCCGCCCAGCACCTGCCCGCTGCCGTTCTTGGCCTGGACGTTGAGGGTGACGGTGTTGCCCGGTTCGACCGAGAAGAGCTCGGTGGCCGCGGGGGTGACTTCGACCGTGAATGCCTCCGACGGGCCGCTCTCGCCGCCGCAGCCGGCGGCAGCCGTGAGGAGGATGGCCGCCAGAATTCGCCTTGCCATGATGGGTGCTCCTTTGCTGGACACGCGGGTGGCCCGGGTTAGCTTCGATACATCGACCGCACATCCCTATCGCGTATTCCGGCTGGAAACCGGCTCACGACCCCCGGACCCGCCCCTTGGCCATGATGCCCTCCGAGGAGATCACCGGGCTGCTCCGCCGCTGGAGCGCTGGCGACGCGGATGCCTTCGACCGCCTCGTCCCGGTCGTGTACGACCATCTCCGCGGCCTCGCGCACCGGCGCCTGCGTGCCGAGCCGGGGCCCTGTTCCCTCGACACCACCGGCCTCGTCCACGAGGCGTACCTCCGCCTGCTGGGCGGCCCCGGGCCCGAGCTCCGCGACCGGAGCCACTTCCTCTCCCTCGCCTCCCACGTCATGCGCAACGTGCTGGTGGACCACGCCCGCGCCCGCAAGGCGGCAAAGCGCGGCGGCGGCGCCGTCCCGGTGCCGGTGGATGCCCCGCTCGCCTGGATCCCCGACGAGGACCTGGACCGCTATGCGGAGATGGACGCCGCGCTCAAGCGCCTGGAGGAGATGGACCCGCGGCAGAGCCGGATCCTCGAGCAACGGTATTTCGGCGGGCTGACGCTGGACGAGACGGCGGAAGCGCTCGGCATCTCGCTGGCGACGGTGAAGCGGGAGCTCCGCTCCGCGCGCGCCTGGCTGGCGGCGGAGCTGGGCGCATGAACGGCGAGCGGTGGGCCGAGGTCCGGGCGGTCTTCGACGAGCTGGCCGACGCGAGCGATGCCACGCGCGCGGCCCGGCTCGCCGCGCTCGGCGCCAGCGATCCCGAGCTGCGCCGCGACGTCGAGCGCCTGCTCGCGACCGACGCCGATTCCGAGGAGCGCCTCGCCCGCCTCTTCACCCCGCCCGGGGCGCTGCGCGATCCGCTCGGCCTGAGCGGCCGCATGCTCTCGCACTTCCGCGTGGGCGAGCCGCTCGGCGCCGGCGGGATGGGCGTGGTCTACGCCGCCGAGGACACGCGGCTCGACCGGATGGTGGCGCTCAAGGTCCCGCTGCCCGACCGCGGGCTCGACGCGTCCGGCCGCCGGCGCTTCCTGCACGAGGCGCGCTCGGCGGCGGCGCTCGATCATCCCAACCTCTGCGCCATCCACGAGGTCGGAGAGGCCGACACGGGACACCTCTTCCTCGCCATGCCGCTCTACCGCGGCGAGACGCTCCGCGCGCGGCTCGAGCGCGAGGGAGCGCTTCCGCCGGAGCAGGCGATCGGGATCGCGCGCCAGGTGGCGCGCGGCCTCGCCGCGGCGCACTCCGCGGGCATCGTGCACCGGGACCTCAAGCCCGCCAACCTGATGCTGCTGCCCGACGGCCTGGTGAAGGTCCTCGACTTCGGCCTCGCCAAGGCGCGCGCGACGACCACCTCCGTGACCGGCGCGATGCTCGGCACCGCGGCCTACATGGCGCCCGAGCAGATTCGCGCGGAGCCGGTGGACGGCCGCACCGATCTCTGGGCCCTCGGCGTCGTGCTCTACGAGATGGTGGCCGGGCGGAAGCCGTTCCGCGGCGAGCACGAGGCCTCGCTCGCGCACGCGATCGTGCACGACGAGCCGGCGCCGCCCGCCCCGGCCGGCCTGACGCTGCCGGGCGGACTCGAGGACCTGATTTTCGAGCTGCTCGCGAAAGATCCCGCCCGCCGCCCCGCGACCGCCGAAGCAGTCGAGGCCCGGCTCGCGGCCATTGTCGCGGGCCGCCCGCCGGCACCGGCGCGCCCGGCACGCGCGCGGCGGCCCGCCCGCGCGCTGGTCCTGGCGGCGGGGCTC
>CAMLLJ010000221.1 GCA_946480845.1 uncultured Gemmatimonadota bacterium | reverse complement strand
CCCGAGGCGGCGATCCTGGTCGAGGATCTCGCCTCCTACGGCCTGCCGGCGCGCACGCCCACCACCCGCCTCCTGCTCGCCACCGGCGACCGGTTCTTCGTCTATCCCACCAAGCTCCGCGAATACCAGGCCCGCTACCGCGGCGCCTTCCTCCACGGCGGCGTCTCGCCGGAGGAAGTGGTGCTGCCCATCGCCCTGCTCACGCCCCGACGCGGGTGACCATGCGCCCTTCCGTGCTCGTCGCGTACGACTTCCCGCCGGCGCGCGGCGGAGTCGCGCGCGTGATGGCCGAGATCGCCCGCCGGCATCCGGCGGGATCGCTGGTCGTGTCCGCGCCCGGAGCGCGCGGGTCGGCGCCGGTGGACGGGACGTTTCCGGTCACGATCGACCGGATGCCGATGTCGCCGTCCCGCCTGCGCGTGGTGCCGGGCCTCCTCCTCTGGTCCCGGCGGGTCGCGGCCTTGGCGCGGGCCAGCAACGCCGGCTTCGTCTGGAGCGGCCACCTCAAGCCGACCACCTGGCCGGCGCGCTGGACCCACGAGCGGCTCGGCGTGCCCTACGGGATCATCGTCTACGGCGGGGACCTGCTCGCGCTGCAGCATCAGATGCACCGCGTCCCGCTCCAGCGGCGGAGCGCCGCGGCGCTGCTCGGCTCCGCGTCGGTGATCGTGGCCGTGAGCGAATGGACCCGCGACCAGCTTCTCGTGCTGCTGAGCGAGCTGGGCCTGAGCCCCGAGTCGCTGCCGGTGCGCGTGGTCCCCCTCGGCGCCGACCCCGCGGAGTTCCGCCCCGGCATCGATACGGCCGAGGTGCGGCGCCGCTTCGGGCTCGACGACGGGCGCTGGATGCTCACCATCGGCGCGAGCGGGCCGCACAAGGGCGTGGACACGGTGCTCCGAGCCCTCGCGGCGCTGAAGGACCGCCGCCCCGAGCTGCGCTACGCCGTCGCGGGCCCGGCGCGCCACATCGAGGCGCTGAGCCGGCTCGCCGACGCGCACGGCGTCGGCGACCGCGTCCGCTTCCTCCGCGAGGTGCAGGACGCCGACCTGCCGGCGCTCTACAACGCGGCCGACATCTACCTCGGGGTGTCGCGCAGGGAAGGGCGGAGCGTGGAGGGGTTCGGCATCGCGCTCGCCGAAGCGTCGGCATGCGGAGTTCCGGTGGTGGCGGGGCGGAGCGGCGGGATCCCGGAGCTGATCGCCGACGGCGAGACCGGCCTCCTGGTGGACCCCGAGCGCACCGAGCCGCTGGTCCGGGCGATCGAGCGCCTGCTCGACGAGCCCGCGCTGGCCGCGCGGCTCGGCGCCGGCGGCCGCGCCGGCGTCGAGCGCGAGTTCAACTGGGACCGGACGACGGGCGACCTCCGCTCGATCGCCGGGGAATTCGGGCGTCCGGGCCGGTGAGCGCGGTGTAGGCGATCGCGCCCACCGGGCAGTCCTGCACGTAGCGCGCGTCGAACGGCGGCCATTCCTGCAGCGGGTGGATCACGGCGGCCTTGTCGCCGCGCATCTCGAAGACCTGCGGTGCCCGCATGGCGCAGAGCGCGCAGCCGATGCACACCCGCTCGTTCACCTCGACCTGGACGCGCCGCCGCGGATGCAGGCCGCGCGGCATGGCGTGGAGCGGGCCCGGGATCGCGTCCAGCGCCGCCAGGGTGGCGCGCCGGCCTTCGCGGATCAGCTCGCGGGTCTGGTGGAAGGAGAACATCGAGACGTGGGCCACCGCCGGCTCCACCAGCAGCAGGGGCGGGCCGTCCCAGACCCGGAGACTGCTCTGGATCTGCGACTGCATCACGATCTCGAGCCCGCGGATGTAGGTCGCCGCGAAGCCCTCCGTCTCCGTCGCCGAGCGCACCACGCTCGTTTCGGTGAGGTTGACCGCGATCACCGGGTCGCGGCTCTCCGTCTCCGCGATGCGCACGGGAAGGTTCTCGATCACGGCGCCGTCCACGTACAGGCGCCCGCCGATTTCCCGCGGCGGGAAGATGCCCGGCAGCGCGCACGACGCGAACACGGCGTCGGCCACCCGCGCGTCGCGCCGGCCGGGAAGGCCCCAGAAGACCTGGCGGCCGGCGTGCAGGTCCACGGTGTTCACCAGCAGCGGGTGGTGCAGGTCCTCGAAGCGGCGGTCGCCGATGAGGCTCTCGATCAGCTCGTCGAGGGGCTCGCGGCGGTAGACGGCGGGCGCCAGCATCCGCCGGAGCGCCATGTCCACGTGCGCCACCTGGAAGACGTGCTTCCGGCGCACCAGCATGGCCCGCACTTCCATCTCGCGGATCGGCATCCCGCTGGCCCAGGCCGCGGCGATGAGCGAGCCCATGCTCGAGCCGATCACCAGCGACGGCACGAGCCCGCGCTCCTCGAGCGCCTGGAAGACGCCGATGTGCGCGAGGCCCTTGAGCCCGCCGCCGCTCAGGACGAGGGTCACGTTCTGCGCTTGCATTCGCCTCTGCTTGCCCGGGGTTCGGAGACCCGACTAACCTAATCGCCATGCCCGCCGCCGCCGCACCGCCCTCCGCGCTTCGCCGCCGCCTGGCCGGCGACCGCTTCTTCCAGCTCGGTCTCGTGCTGGTCGCGGCCGTGGTGCTCGCCGCCCTCCTGGCGCCCTGGCTCGCGCCGCACGATCCCCTGACCGGCGACCTGCGAGAAGCGTACCTGAGCCGCCCCGGCGGCGACTACCTGCTGGGAACCGACTCCCAGGGGCGCGACGTGCTGAGCCGGGTGCTCTACGGGGCCCGGATTTCCGTCGCCGTCGGCCTGATTTCGCAGTCCGTCGCCATCCTGCTCGGGGTCACCCTCGGCCTGCTGGCCGGCTACTACGGCCGCTGGGTGGACGCCCTGGTCATGCGGCTTGCCGACATCACGCTCGCGTTTCCCACGCTGCTCCTGCTGATCGCGGTGGCCGCCGCGGTGCAGCCGTCGCTGCCGGTCATCTTCCTGGTGATCGGCGTCGTGGGCTGGGCCGCCATGGCGCGCATCGTCCGGAGCCAGGTGCTGGCGCTCCGCCATTCCGAGTTCGTGCTCGCCGCGCAGGCCCTGGGCTCGCCCGACCGGCGGATCCTGCTCCGGCACCTGCTCCCCAACGTGCGTGCCCAGGTGATCATCGCCGCGACGCTCGGCATCGGCGGCGCCATCATGGCCGAGGCGGCGCTCTCGTTCGTCGGGCTCGGGGCGCAGCCGCCCACGCCGAGCTGGGGCTCGATGGTGGCCGACGGGCGCGACCTGGTGCGCGTGGCGCCCTGGGTGTCCTTCGCCCCCGGGATCGCGATCGGCATCGCGGTCCTCGGCTTCAACCTCGTGGGCGACGTGCTCCGCGAAGTGTACGACCCCCGGCTCCGGAGCGAGCGGTGACCGCCGTCGCCACGCCCTTCGAGGCGCTCCGCGCCGCCGAGTTCGCCGCGCTGGGCGATGCCATCTACCTCAACAGCGCCAGCATCGGCCCGATCCCCGAGCGCACCCGGAGCGCGGTCGAGCGCTTCAACCGCCTGCGCGCGGCGCCCTACCTGCTGCCGGACCCGGAGCTCTTCGCCATCTTCGCGGAGTCGCGGCGGCTCATCGCGCGCCTGGTCAACGCCTCGCCGGACGAGATCGCGCTCGCCACCAATACCTCGTACGGGCTCAACGTCGCGGCGCACGCGCTGCCGCTGGAGCGCGGCGACGTCGTGGTGGTGAGCGACCGCGAGTTCCCGGCCAACGTGTATCCCTGGCTGCACCTCCGCGACCGGGGCATCGAGGTGGAGCTGGCACCGGTGACCGCCGAGGGCTGGCCCGATGAGGCGTACCTCCTCGAGCGCGCGGCCCATCCGCGGGTCCGGGCCATCGCGGTGTCGCTGGTGCAGTTCAGCAACGGGTATACCGTCGACCTCGCCGCGCTCTCCGCCGCCACGCGGGCGTCCGGCACCTGGCTCGTGGTGGACGCGATCCAGGGCCACGGCCAGGTGCCGGTTGACCTCGCCGCGACCCC
>CAMLLJ010000220.1 GCA_946480845.1 uncultured Gemmatimonadota bacterium | reverse complement strand
GCCGGGGAGCGCCTCGAGGATCCGGTCGCGATGTACCTCGCCGATGTCTTCGTCTGCCCGGCCAATCTCGCCGGTGTGCCGGCCGTCAGCATCCCGGTCGGGCGGAGCGGCGGCCTGCCGGTCGGGGCCCAGTTCATCGCGCCGCCGCTTCGCGACAGCCGCATGCTGTCGGCCGCGGCGCTGCTGGAAGCGGCGCTCGACGCCGCCACCGCGGAGGTCCGCTGATGACCTGGGAAACGGTGGTCGGCCTCGAGGTGCACATGCAGCTGCGCACCGCGAGCAAGATGTTCTGTGGCTGTTCCACCGCGTTCGGCGACGCGCCCAACACCAACGTCTGCCCGGTCTGCCTGGGGCTCCCCGGCGCGCTGCCGGTGACCAATGCCGAGGCCGTGCGGCTGGCCACGCGGGCCGCCCTCGCGCTCGGCTGCACGGTGCACGAGCGCAGCGTCTTCGCGCGCAAGAACTACTTCTACCCCGACCTGCCCAAGGGCTACCAGATCTCGCAGTTCGACCGGCCGCTCGCCACCGGCGGCACCGTCCATTTCGAGTCAGCCGAGCGCGGGCGCGTCGCGGTGCAGATCGAGCGCCTCCATGTCGAGGAGGACGCGGGAAAGTCGCTCCATGACCGGGTCCCCGGCCGCACGGCCGTGGACCTGAACCGTGCCGGCGTGCCGCTCGCCGAGATCGTGAGCGGGCCCGACCTGCGCAGCCCGGCCGAGGCGCGCGCGTACCTCACGGCGCTGCGGCAGATCCTCCTGTACACCGGCGCCAGCGACTGCAGCATGGAGCAGGGAAGCCTGCGCGTGGACGCCAACCTCTCGGTCCGCCGTGCGGGAGAACCCCTCGGCACCAAGACCGAGGTGAAGAACATGAACAGCTTCGCCAACGTCGAGCGGGCGCTCGACGCGGAGCGTGCCCGGCAGATCGCGCTGCTCGAGTCGGGCCAGCCGGTGCGCCAGGTGACGCTGCTCTTCGATGCGGGCGCCGGCACGGTCCATCCCACCCGGTCGAAGGAAGCGAGCCACGACTACCGCTACTTCCCCGACCCCGACCTCCCGCCGCTGGTGCTCGCGCCGGACTGGATCGAGGGCGAGCGCGCGGGGCTTCCCGAGCTGCCCGAGGCGCGGCGGGCACGGTTCGAGCGCGAGTTCGGCCTCACCGCGTATCACGCGCGCGTCGTGTCCGACGAGCCGGCCGTCGCCGAGTATTTCGAGGCGGTGGTCCGCGCGGGCGCCGACGGCAGGACCGCGGCCAACTGGGTCACCGGCGAGGTGATGACCGCCTGGAACGAGACCGGCGGCTTTCCCGTCGCGCCCTGGCGCGTCGCCGAGATCGTCGGGCTCGAGCGCGAAGGGCTGCTGAGCCTGCAGGGGGCCAAGCGGGTGTTTGCGGCCATGGCGGCGCGCGCCGCGGCAGGCGAGCCTGCCGGCACCGCGCGCGAGGTGGCCGAGGCGATCGGGATCGTGCAGGTGCGCGACGAGGACGCGCTCGCCGGCTGGGTGGAGGAGGTGCTGGCGGCGCACCCGGCCGAGGTCGCGCGCTATCGCGCCGGCGAAACGAAGCTCATGGGCTTCTTCGTGGGGCAGGTGATGAAGCGGAGCAGGGGCACCGCCGACCCCAAGGGCATCCAGCCGCTCCTCGCCGGGCGGCTCGCGTGAGCGCGGGTCAGCTCGGCCGGCTCCAGTCGGTGCGCGCCTCGTTCCCGGCGCTCGGCCGCGTGGAGGGCGGGCACCCGGTCGCGTACTTCGACGGGCCCGGTGGCACCCAGGTTCCCGGATCGGTCGCCGACGCGATGCGCGACTACCTTCTGCACCACAACGCCAACACCCACTGGGCCTACCCCACCAGCGCCGAGACCGACGCCGCCCTCGCCGCGGCGCGCGAGCGGCTGGCGGACTTCCTCAATGCCGGCCCGGACGAGGTCGCCTTCGGCGCCAACATGACGACGCTCGCCTTCCACGCCGCCCGGGCCCTCGGGCGCGGCTGGGGTCCGGGGGACGAGATCGTCGTGACCGAGCTCGACCACCATGCCAACGTCGCGCCTTGGCAGGCCGTGGCGCGCGAGCGCGGCGTCGCGCTGCGCATGGTGAAGCTGGACCCGGCGCGTGGCGTGCTCGATGCCGGCGACCTGGCGGCCGCCATCGGACCGCGCACCCGCCTGGTCGCGATCGGCGCCGCATCCAACGCGCTCGGCACCATCAGCGATGTCGCGACGGCCTCGGCGCTCGCGCGGCAGGCGGGCGCGCTCGTCTTCGTGGATGCGGTCCACTACGCGCCCCACGTGCTCGCCGACGCGCCGGCGCTGGGCGCCGACCTCCTGGCCTGCTCCGCCTACAAGTTCTACGGGCCCCACGTCGGCGTGCTCTACGTCCGCCGCGACCTGGGTGCCGCGCTCGACGTGCCCAAGCTGGCGCCCGCGCCGGAGACGATGCCGGAGCGGCTGGAGACCGGCACCCTCAACCACGAGGGCATCGTGGGCGCCGGCGCCGCCGTGGACTTCCTGGCATCCCTCGGCAGCGGGTCCACGCGACGCGCGCGCCTCGCCGAGACGTTCGGCTGGCTGCATGCGCGCGGGACGGCGCTCCTCGAGCGGCTCTGGAGCGGCCTCGCGTCGCTGGAACGCGTGCGGCTGTACGGGCGTCCGCCCGGCGAGCCACGCACGCCGACCGTCGCGTTCACGGTGCGGGGCACCGGGTCCGAGGCCGTGGCGCGGGCGCTCGCCGCGCAGGGCCTCTTCGTGTCGCATGGGGATTTCTACGCCGCCACCGTCGTGGAGCGGCTGGGGCTGGGGGCGGACGGCCTGGTGCGGGCCGGCTGTGGCTGCTACACCTCGGAGGACGAGATCGACCGCCTCATCGACGCGGTCCGCCGCCTCTGAGTGTCAGCCGGCGAGCTCGTCTGGCGGCGGCAGCGAGCCGACGGGCGCGCGCCAAGGGAGCCGGTTCTCCAGCTGCGGCCAGTAGCGGAGCGGCGAGGTGGGGAGCCCGTAGTGCTCGAGGGCGACCTCACCCAGCCGCTCGGGGTCGCGCCGTCCCATCTCGCGCAGCGCCTGGCGGCGCATTTCCTTCGCCACCTTGAGCGGCCGCTCGCCCGACGGATCGAGCTTCCGCGCCACCGGGTCCGGCTCGCCGAGGAGTCCGAGCATGTAGTCGAGTGAAAGGCTCAGGTGCCGCTCGACATCGTCATCCGCCAGCTCCCACCGGCTCCGCGTCCGCGCCGCCTGCATGCCCCGCTGCCAGCTCTGCGTCTCGGTCAGGTGCACCATCCCGCGGAAGAGCCGCCGGTTGGTGCGCACGCTGAAGATCGTGGGCGAGATGATCCGGTCGAGGTGCGAGTCCGCCGGGCTGTGATCGAGCCGGATGATCTCGCGCGCGGTCCGCGCGTAGGCGTCGCCCAGGTGGGTCTCGACCCGGCTCTCCCAGTAGGAGTGGCCCACCGAGGCGGTGCTGCTGGTGAGCACCAGCTGGCGGGGCACGAAGTAGTTGTGGGCCACCGTGTCGGCGGCGAGGTGGCAGAGGTATCCCCAGCCGAAGGCCCGCAGCGCGTCCGACTCGGCCAGGTCGTGGATCTCCTGGCCCACGTGCCAGTAGTGGCAGTGCCGGCCCACCGGCGCGTACTTCTTCGCCATCGACGAGTCGGCCGCGATGTTGCCGTAGAGGAAATCGAAGGGGAAGGCGCGCAGCAGGTCGGCCACCAGCGGGGGCAGGTGCGGCAGGTTGGCGAGCACCGATTCGCCCAGGTAGATGTGGGTGCCCGGGGTCCACGCGAGGAGCTGGTCGGGCACCAGCAGGAACGCGACGCCGACCGCGAGGAAGGCGAGCGCGCACCGCCCGAAGGTCATCGGCCGGGCACCAGGAAGCGGCGCACCCTGCCGATCATGCCGCCGCCCCGCCGCACCCGCCGCATCGACGCGGCGAGGTCGAGCGCGGTGTCCTCCACCTCCTCGTGCATCACGTCGTAGAGC
>CAMLLJ010000219.1 GCA_946480845.1 uncultured Gemmatimonadota bacterium | reverse complement strand
CGCTGCTGCTCGCCGCCTGGAGCAAGCTCGACCTCTACGAGAATGCGCTCCGCGCCGCCGACCTTCCCACCTACGCGCTCCGCACCGAGGGCTTCTACGACTGCCGCGAGGTGCTCGACCTCATCCTCATGCTCGAGGTGGTGCGCGACCCGCGGGACGACCGCGCGCTCTTCGGCTGGCTCAGGAGCCCGTTCGTCGGCGCGCGGGACGAGACGCTGCTGGCGCTGGCCCGCGCGGGCGCGGCGCCGAGGTGGGACCACCTGCGCACTGCCGCGACGGGCGAGCCCGGGCTGCTCGGTTCCGCGGCAGACATACGCGAGGAGGCGGTGGCGCTCCGGGACCGGATCCCCACCTGCGAGCTGCTGGAGCGGCTGGTGGAGCGCACGGGATACATCGGCTACCTCAATCTGTCGGGCGAGGACGGCAAGCAGGCGATCGCCAACGTGCGGAAGCTCATCCGCATGGCGCGCCAGCAGCCCGAGCAGGGCCTGGGCGACTTCCTGCGCGCGGCGCACGAGGCGCGCGCCCGCGGCGCGATGGAAGGAAGTGCCCGGCTCTACGGCGAGGACGACGACGTCATCACCATCACCACGATCCACAGCGCCAAGGGCCTCGAGTGGCCCATCGTCTTCTGGGGCGACCTGGCACGGGGGCCCAACCCGGGCGCGCGGGACGCGATCGTCGTCGGCCGGGATGCGATTGCGCTCAAGGACCCCGACCTGGAGGAGCAGTCGGTGCAGTGGACCGGCCTCTGCGCGAGCGAGGAGCGGGAGGGCGAAGCGGAGCGGAAGCGGCTCTGGTACGTCGCCGCCACGCGGGCGAAGGACCGGCTCATCCTGGGCGGGTTCTCGGCGAAGGCGAACGAGCGCACGCCGGCCGGGGTCATCTGGAAGAACCTCGAGGGCGGTACGCCCAGGCCGGGCACGATCGAGTTCACCGGGCGCAGCGGCATCAGGCATCGGGCGCTGGTGCGGATCTGCGAGGTCCCTGCCGAGCTCACCGCGCCTGCGGGTCCGCCGGCGCCGCTGCCGACCGAGCGGCCGGCGCCGGAGTCGTGCGTGCCGCTCGCCGCGCGGTCGGGCCGCGCCCGGCACAGCGCCACCTCGCTCATGAAGTTCGAGCGCTGCGAGCGCCGGCACTGGTTCGGCTACGTGGCGGGGCTGCGCGAGCCCGAGCGCGCCGGCGCCGCTCCGGGCACGACGGGCGAGTGGGGGCCCAATGCGACGGTGCGTGGGCAGATCGTGCACGACGTGCTCGAGCACCATGGCGACGACGACCTCGACCTGCTGCTCGAGGACGCGATCGGGCGCTGGGACCCCGATGCGCCGACGCCGGAGGTGGCGGCGGGCCGGCGGTACCGCGAGGGGCTGAAGGAGGAGATCGACCTGGTCGCCGGGCATCCCGGCTACCGCGCCATCGCCGACCTGCCCACTGCGCGCCGGGAGCTGGCCTTCGTCCACATCGCCGGGCGCGACACCTCGGGACGGGACGCCGTCGTCGAAGGGCAGATCGACCTCGCCGCCCGCGCCGCGGACGGCGTGGTGCTGCTCGACGTGAAGACGTACCAGGGCGCGGGCGACGCGCTCCAGGCGGCCGCGGCGCGGTATGCCACGCAGCGGGATGCCTATGTGGCCGCGGTCGAGGCGATCGGCGCACAGCCGGTCACGCGCTTCGCCTTCCAGTTCTCGCGGGCGGCGGCGCAGCTCGCCGAGGACGTCACGGCCGAAGGGCGGGCGCTGGCGGGGGCGAGAGTGGCGGCGCTGCTCGAGGCCATCGGCGGCGCCGCGCCCGCGCTGGCGCGGGATCCCGCGGAGTGCGCGCGGTGCGGCTACCGGCGGGAGCACTGGTGCGCCGGGGTAGGGCCGGATGCCGGCGCCTAAGCTTCAGCGCTGGATCGACCTGCTCGCCGCGCTCCTCAGGCGCCGCTACCCTGTCACCTTCGAGCAGATCCGCGAAGAGGTGCCGGCCTACGCCTTCACCGACGGCGACGAGGCGGCGAAGGCCGCCGCCCAGCGGATGTTCGAGCGCGACAAGAAGGAGCTGCGCGCCTTCGGCATCCCGCTCGAGACCGTCACCGACGACACGAACGAAGTGGTCGGCTACCGGCTCCCGCCCCGCGAGTTCTACCTGCCGTACCTCTCCGTGGTGCTCGACGGCCGCCACAGCGAGCCGAAGCGGGTGGACCGGGACGGCTACCGCTCGCTCGAGCGCCTCGCCTTCGAGGCGGACGAGCTCAAGGTGGTGGTCGAGGCCGCGGCGCGGGTGCGCCAGCTCGGCGACCCGACCCTCGCCGAGGACGCGGCGTCCGCGCTCCGGAAGCTGGCGGTGGACCTGCCGCTCGATGCGGGGCTGGTGCGCGAGAGCGGTGCCGAGCGGCATGGCTGCACCCAGGAGCAGGCCGCCGAGCTCTTCGACGGGCTGAGCGATGCGCTGGAGCGGCGGAAGTGGGTCGAGTTCGACTACGACTCGATGGCATCGGCGAGCGTCACCCACCGGCAGGCGGCGCCGCTCGGGCTCTTCTTCCTGAGCCAGCACTGGTACCTCGCGGCGGCCGAGCGGGGCGCCGATGCGGTGAAGAACTTCCGGCTCAGCCGGATGCAGAGCCTCGAGATCAACCCGCAGAAGCCGGGGAAGGCGGACTTCGAGACGCCCGCCGGCTTCCGCCTGCGCGAGCATGCGCGGTCGCGCCACGCCTGGGAGCTGAGCGACGGGGAGAGCGGGGAAGTCGTCGTGCGGTTCCGCGAAGGCACCGGCGCGGCCGCCGCGGCGGCGCGGCTCGGCGCGGCCGTCGAGGGAGACCCCGCGGCGCGCAGCTTCAGCGTGCGCCGGCTCGATGCCTTCGTCCGCTGGCTGCTGCCGCTCGGCCCGGCGGCAGAGATCGTGAGCCCGGATGCCGCGCGGGCCGAGTATGCGAGGCAGGTCGCGGCCACGCGGGCGCTCTACGGGGAAGCGCGGTGATGGACGGCGCCGCGGCGCAGCTCAAGCGCATCCTCCACGTCATCCCGACGCTCGCGGACGACCAGGACCATCCGATCGACGAGGTGGCGCGGCTGGCCGGCGTGGACCGCCGGACCATCGTGCGGGACCTGCGCTCCGTGGCCGAGCGGTTCGACGATCCGGGCGGGTTCGTGGAAGGCGTTGCGATCCTGATCGAGCCGGACCGCGTGTCGGTGCGCACCGACCATTTCCACCGGCCGATGCGGCTGACGCGCCGGGAGCTGGCGGCGCTCGAGCTCGGGCTCGCCATGCTGCGGGGCGAGCGGCCGCCCGACGAGCACCGGGCGATCGACAGCGCGCGCCGGCGGCTCGACGCCGTCGTGGCCGAGCTGCCGGACGACGCCGAGGGCGAGCCGGGGGCGGGCCGGTACGGTGCGCCGCTGCTGGCGGCGGGGGAGGATCCCGCGCATCGCGCGCTGCTCCGCTCGGCGATCGAAGAATCGCTCCAGGTGCGGATCGCGTACCAGAAGGCCGATGCGCGCGAGCCGGCGGGACGGACCGTCTGTCCCCACGCGCTGGTGTACGCGCGGGGGATGTGGTACCTGGTGGCCCAGTGCGAGGAGAGCGGGCTGCGGTTCTTCCGCATGGACCGGGTGCACGGGGTGGAGGTGCTGGACGAGGGGTTCGAGCGGAGTGCGGAATGGTCGGCGGATGAGCTGCCGGAGGGGCCGATGTTCCGGGCGGAGGAGGCGGGGACGGTGACGATCCGCTATTCGCCGGCGATCGCGCGGTGGATTGCGGAACGGGAGGGGCGGGAGCTGGAGGCGGACGGGGGGCTCACGGTCGAGCATCCGTGCGCCGATGTCGAGTGGGCGGTGCGGCATGTGCTGCAGTATGGGCCCGATGCGGAGGTGCTCGGGCCGGCGGAGGTGCGGGAGGCGGTCAGGAAGCGGCTGGCCGCGATGTAGCGGCGTCATCCCCCGCCCCGCCCCGGGGAAGGGTTAACCGCGGGGGGAACCCCCGTGAGCCCATTGCCCCCCCGCCCCCCGGGTTACCCCCATAACACA
>CAMLLJ010000218.1 GCA_946480845.1 uncultured Gemmatimonadota bacterium | reverse complement strand
AGCTCGTTGCGCTGGTAGCCGCGCACGTCGTTCGGGCCGCCGCCGTAGAAGCGCTGCTCCGGCGGCACGTAGGCGCTGGTGCCGCCCAGCAGCTCGACCGTCGGCGCCACGATCACCCCGCCCCGCACGTGCCAGCTGAACACCACGTCGCGCGCCACCGGGTGGTATCGCGCGTACTGCGCCACACCGCGCCCGAACTGCGCCAGCGAGGACGACCCGATCAGGCGCGATGCCACGGTCAGCTCGCCCGTGGCCACCGAGCCGCGCGTCGGGTCGAGCGGGTTGTTGGCGCGCGGGATCGAGCCGGTGAGGCTCAGCGTCGCCTGCCGCCGCCGCTGGGCCAGGAATGCCGCGTCCTCCGGCTCGCAGGCATTGAAGAAGGCGCAGAAGCTGAAGTCGGTGGCCTCGGTCCGGCCGAAGGCGAGGGTGTAGGTGAGCGACACCGGCAGCCGCCGCATCGGCGTCTGGCGGTTGATGCCGACGCTGAAGCCCGTTTCCTGCCGCAGGAAGACCTTGAACTCCGATCGGATCTCGGTGAAGGCGCTCAGCACCAGCGTGTTGTTCGGCGAGAGGAAGGCCGGGCGCCGGATCGCCGCCGTCACGTTGTAGTTGAGCTCGTGCGACCCGATCGAGTCGTCCGCCAGCGGCGAGCAGACGTTGTTCTGGAACCCCCAGTCGGTGGGCTGCCCGATCCCCACCTTGGAGACGCGCCCGCTCAGGTCGAGGATGCGGCCCTCGCCGAGGAAGTCGCGGAACATGATGCCGGCGTTGCCGCGGAAGCAGTCGTTGGTGCCGTAGCCCGCGCCCAGCCGCCCGCGCCGGGGCGGGTTCTCGGCCACCTGCACCAGGAGCGGCACCGAGTCGCTGCCGGGCAGGAAGAGACTGGTGTCGATGTTGACCGACGCGAGCCGGAAGAGGTCGGAGCCGTAGAGGTTGCGCTGGCTCTCGAACAGCTCGTCCTGCGAATAGGTGCGGCCGGGCCGGGCGGTGAGCAGCGAGACCACGGTGGCCGAGTCCACGTCGTCCTCGCCGTCCACCCGCACCGCGCCGATCACGGCGCGGCGCCCGGGCTGCACGTCGAGCGTCACCGAGGCCAGCCGCTCCGCGGTGCGCTGCTCGTAGCCGACCAGCACCTCGGCGGTGGGGTATCCCGCGTTGCGGAGCCGCCGGCTGATGGTGTCGGCGGAGGCCTGCATCTGGATGCGGTTGAAGATGTCGCCCCGCTGGAGCGGCAGGTCCACCACCACCCGCTCGGCGATTTCCGCCGGCACCGAATCGAGGCCGCCGACCGCGAGCGAGTCCACCAGCACCGGCTGGCCCTCCACGATCGTGAAGGTGATGTACACGTCCTCGGCGGTGCGCCGGACCAGCGTATCCACCTGCACGTCGGGGAAGCCGCTCTGGCGGTAGAGCACCTGGAGGCGGAGCACGTCGCGCTGGAAATCCACCTCGCTGAAGTAGCGGCGCTCGCCCAGGCCGATCACGCGGAACGGCCAGGTGCGCGCGAACCACCCGGAATTGGTGGTCGCGATGCTCGCGGCCAGGAGCACCGGGCTCAGCGACTCGTTGCCCTTGAAGTCGAGCTGCCGCACGACGAGGTCGGAGCGCTCGCGGTCCTGCGCCCGGTCGCGTCCCGTGCCCTGGGCCCCGGCGCGCCCCGCGGCGAGCGCGAGCAGCGCCGCGAGCAGCAGTCCGCGGGCGAATGGGGCACAGCGCCGGGCGTGGCCGAGCCGGTGCACGAAAATCAAACGGTCAGGTCCTTTCCGCGCTCGCCGCGGCGCGGGTGAGGCGTGTTGACGCTTCAATGTAAGCACAGTAGTTTGACCATCTTACGCGCCGGTGTCAACTTTTTGACGGCCCGCGTTTCCGCTCCTCGCCCTTGCACTGTCCCGGTATTCCTATGCGACGACTCCATTGCGGGCCCTTGCTGCTGCTCGCCGCGGCGATCGGCTGTGCCGATTCCGGCACCAGCGAGGGGACCCTCCGCTACTACCTGAGCGCCGATCCGGTCACGCTCGACCCCGCCCTCTCGACCGACGTGCAGTCCGGCGAGATGGTCACCATGCTGTTCGACAACCTGGTGCAGCTCGACGTGGACGGGCGCCTGGTGCCCGGACTCGCCACCCGCTGGGAGGTGGACTCGACCGGGCACACCTACACCTTCCATCTTCGCACCGGCGCCACCTTCCACGATGGGCGCCCCGTCACCGCGCGCGACGTGGAGGCCTCGATCCTCCGCGCCCTGGCACCCGGCTCCACGGGACGCCACTGGCCGCTCGAGCCCATCCGGGGCGCGCGCGAGTACGCCGACGGCAAGGCGCAGGGCATCGCCGGCCTCCGGGTGCCCGACGACACCACCGTCGTCTTCACCCTGGCCGAGCCGCTCAACGCCTTCCCCAAGTTCCTCGCCATGCCGGTCGCCGCCGTCGTCCCGACGCCGGTGCCCGACGGCTTCGCGGGACAGCCGGTCGGGAGCGGGCCCTGGCGCTTCGTGAGCTGGACCCACGACAACGCCCTGCTCTTCGCCGCCAACGAGCAGTACTGGGGCGGCCGGCCCCGGTCCGACTCGATCCGCGTGCGCATCATCCCCGAGGCCGCCACCCAGGGCGCCGAGTTCGAGACCGGCCAGCTCAGCGTGGTGGAGATCCCCTTCGGCGAGGCGCGCCGCTGGGAGAGCGCCACCGTGCCGATCCTCCGGCGCCCCGCCATTCGCGACGTGTACATCGCCATCAACACGACCCGCGGCCCGCTCGCCGACGCGCGGGTGCGCCGCGCGCTCAACATGGCCGTGGACGTGGAGACGATCCTCGGGACGATCATGGCCGGCCGCGGCGTGCGCGCCGCCGGGGCGATTCCGCCCGGCATTCCCGGGCACGACTCGACCCGCACCCCCTACCCGCACGACCCGGCCGCCGCGCGCCGGCTCCTCGCCGAGGCCGGTTATCCCAACGGGTTCCCGGTGCGGCTCTGGCGCTCGCAGCGGAGCGAGCTGGCCCGCGTGGCGCAGGCGGTGCAGCAGGCGCTCGCCGAGGTCGGCGTGCAGGCGGAGATCGTGGAGCGCGACGCCACCAGCGTCCGCGCCGCGGTGCGGAACGGCGAAACCGACCTCTATGTGGGCGACTGGTACGCCGACTACCCCGATGCCGAGAACTTCACCTATCCCCTCTTCCATTCGGCGAGCCGCGGGCCGGGCGGGAACTACGCCTTCCTGAACGATCCGGTGCTCGACTCGCTGATCATCCGGGTCCGCACCACCACCGACGAGGCCGAGAAGGAGCGCGTCGCGCGCGAGGCCGACGCGCGGATCTTCGAGCTGGCGCCGTGGATCTTCCTCTGGTTCCCGGTGGACATGTGGGCGACGCAGGAGGGGCTCAACGGCTGGAACATCCCGCTCGTCTTCACCGGCCAGCGGTGGACGGAGGCGTCGCTCAGCCGGTGATCCGCTTCCTGGCATTCCGGCTCGCGCTGCTGGTCCCCACGCTCCTCGGCGTGCTGGTGGTGACGTTCCTGCTCCTCTACGTGGCGCCGGGCGACCCGGTGCAGGCGATGGTCGGCGAGCGCGCGGACGCCGCCACCATCGCGCGGCTCCGCGCCGAGCTCCGGCTCGACGACCCGCTGCCGGTGCAGTTCGGCCGCTACGTCGCCAACGTCGCGACCGGCGACCTGGGCCGCTCCTACATCACCGGCCGTCCCATCGTGCAGGACCTGCTGCAGCGCTTCCCCGCGACGCTCCGGCTCGCGGGCGCGGCGATGCTCTTCGCGGCGCTCATCGGCATCGCGATCGGCATCTACGGCGCCTGGCGCCCCGGCTCCTGGGGGGACCGCGCGACGGCGCTGCTGGCTTATGCGGGGGTGTCGTTCCCGGTGTACTGGGTGGGGCTGCTGCTCATCCTGGTCTTCGCGGTGATGCTGCGCTGGCTCCCCGCCTCCGGCTACGGCGGGCTCGCCTTCCTGGTGCTGCCGGCGGTGACGCTGGGCATGCGCTCGGTCGCCTTCCTCTCGCGCATGACCCGCGCCGCGATGCAGGAGGTGCTGCGCAGCGACTTCGTGCGCACCGCGCGCGCCAAGGGGCTC
>CAMLLJ010000217.1 GCA_946480845.1 uncultured Gemmatimonadota bacterium | reverse complement strand
GGCGTGCCCGCTCGCGGCGCAATCGCTGCTGGAGCGGCCGCCCAACCTCTCCGGCGCCTGGACGCCGGGTGCCGGGGTGCTGCAGTTCAACTTCGTGCACCGCTTCTCCCGGGGGCCCGGGCCGGAGCGGAAGATCACCAGCTTTCCGACGTTCGTGCTCGCGGCCGGCCTGCCCGGCCGCATCACCGCGGGCGTCACCTACGCGACCAACTCCACCCTCGTCGCGCGCTATCCGAACGAGTGGGAATTCTTCGGCCGCTTCGCGCCGCTCACCCAGGGCGGCGGAAGCCCGGTGGATGTCGGCGCCCAGGTCGCCTACGACCTCGCGGCCCGCGGGTTCGGTGCGGAGCTGTCGGTGGCGCGGCGCGAGGGACCGGTGCGACTGATCGGGGTGGCGCGGGTGCTGGACGGGCTCGCCGACGGGGAAGGGGCGGACGTGGCACTTGGCGGAGGCGCCGCGCTCCGGCTCACCTCGCACGTGGCGGTTGCCGGGGACGTGGTGACGCTCACCGACCGCGACGGCGATGCAGGCGAGCGCGTGGCGTGGAGCGCCGGGCTCCATCTCGCCATTCCCCGCTCGCCGCACACGCTCTCGCTGCACGTCGCCAACGTCACCTCGACGACGCTGCAGGGCGCCTCGCGCGGCGCTCCGGGCACGCGCTTCGGGTTCGAGTTCACCATCCCGGTGACGCTGGCGCGCTACGTCGGGCGGCGCGCCGGCACGCCCGTCACGGCCGCGCCGGCGGCCGGTGACAGCGTGGTGCGGATCGACCTGCGCGACCTCGCCTACCGGCCCGCCTCCATCGAGATCGAAGCCGGGACCACCGTCGAATGGGTGAACGGCGACCCGCTCGCGCATACGGTCACCGCGGCGGACACGGCCTTCGACTCCGGGCTGATCGAGCCCGGGCGCACCTGGCGGCGGACGTTCCTCGTGCCCGGCACCTGGCGCTTCGCCTGCACGCCGCATCCGTTCATGCGCGGCGTCATCGTGGTGCGGGCGCGACGGTGACGCCGCGGCCCCGCCTGCTCGCGGCCGCGCTGGTGGCATGCACCGCGGCCGCGTGCTTCTCCGAGCACGCGCCGAGCGGGCCGAGCGATGCGCTCACCTGCGCGCGGGCAGGGGAGCCGCCGGGGCCGGACTCGGCGTTCGTGGTGGTGAGCGGGTTCGCCTTTGCGCCGGCCGAGCTCCGGGTCCCGGCGGGAACGGAAGTGGTCTGGATCAACTGCGAGCCGGCGGGAACGCCGGGCCACACGACGACGGCGGAGGGGGACGAGTGGGACTCGCCCACGCTGTCATCCGGCGATGTCTTCTCGGCCGTGCCTGCCGCCGGGGATCACCCGTACTTCTGCCGGGTGCACCCGTTCATGCAGGCGCGAGTCATCGTGGAGTGACGTCGTCGCGGAGCGCGCTCCGGTAGCGGAGGGGCGAGGTGCCGAAGTGGCGCCGGAAGCTGTTGGTGAGATGGCTCTGGTCGAAGAATCCGGTGAGCTGCGCGATCTCCGCGGCGGAGAGCCCGGTGGCCGCGAGCAGGCGGGCGGCGAGCTCGAGCCGGAGCCGGCGCTGCATCTCGCCCAGGCTGCATCCGTAGGCGCGGCGGTAGCCCCGGGCGAGCGTCGCCGGATGGACGCCCACCTCGGCGGCGATGCCGGAGAGCGAAAGCCGCGTGGCGAGCGATTCGTGCAGCAGCTCGTGCGCGCGGCGGACCCAGTCCGGCGCGCGGCCGGCGATCGGCCCCACGCGGCGGGACCGCGCGATGAGGGCGATCAGCTCGAGCAGCAGCCCCTCGATGGCGAGCGGCGCCGCGCTGTCCATGATGCGGAACTCGGCGTAGAGCCGCCGGGCGAGCTGCAGCTCCGCGCCGGTGCCGAAATGCCGGTGCTGGTCGAGCACGGCGCCGTAGCGCTCGACGGCGTGATAGCGCGCGGGATCGATCTCGATCTGGAGCCCCCGCACGTCGCCCAGGTCGAAGCGGTTCCAGTGGTCGGCGCCCGCGGGCGTGAGCTTGAGCGAGGAGGGGCTGCAGTCGATGGTGCGCCCGCGCGTGTACTCGGCGAAGGCGCCGCGCAGCACCAGGCAGAAGGTGGGCCCGGCATGGCTGTGCCACGGCAGCGCGCTTCCGGCGCGGTGGAGCCCCTCGACGAGGGAGATGCCGCCGATGTCGGCGGTGCGCAGGCGGAGCGAAGCGGGCTGGATTGCGGCTTGGGCGGACATGGCAGTTCCCAGTGCAGGACACCCGGGATGACGCCCCCGGTGCGCCCGGTGGCACATCGGGCGCACATCGGCGCGAAGCGCCATCGCCTTGACGATACCGACAGGAGGCCCCCGAAGGGAGAGCACCCATGCGCACCATGATTCGAGGGGCGGCCGCGCTGATCGCCGGCGCCGCCGGCCTCCAGGCCATCGAAGCCTGCGGCGACAGCACCGACCCCCAGCCGATGCCGGTGGCACCCGCCATCGCGCGGGCCACTCCGAGCGGCGACGCGCAGACCGGCGTGGCCGGGCAGGCGCTCGGCAATCCGATCCGCGTGATGGTGACGCGGGGCGGCCAGGCCGAGGCCGGCATCACCGTCACCTGGGCCACCAGCGGACCCGGCGCCACGGTGGTGCCCGCAAGCAGTACGACCGACGCGCAGGGCATTGCGTCGACGATCTGGACGCTGACCCAGACTGCCGGGGCGACGGCCGCGACCGCGGCAGTGGCTGGTGCGACCGGCTCGCCGGTCGGGTTCACCGCGACGGCCACCGCCGGACCGGCGGCCCAGCTCACCCTCGCCGGTGGGAACAACCAGACCGCGGAACCTGGCGAAGCGCTCGCGGCGCCGCTGCAGGTGAAGGCCGCGGACCAGTTCGGCAACGCGGTGGCCGGCGTGCAGGTGGGCTGGGCGGTCACCGCGGGCGGAGGCTCGATCGCGCCGCCCACCTCCACCACCGGCGCGACCGGGATCGCGGCCTCGGTCCTCTCGGTGGGGCCGGCGGAAGGCGCCAACACGGCGCAGGCGACGTCGGCCGGGCTCGCCGGCGCGCCGGTGATCTTCGCCGCCCCGGCCGCGGGGGCGGTGCCCGGCACCGGCGTCGAGGTCAGCAACAACCAGTTCACCCCCGCGGTGCGGACCGTGCCCGCCGGGACGACCGTCGTCTGGACCTGGACCGGGACCGGCGCGGTGGAGCACAGCGTGCGTTCGACGGGCGCGCCGAGCTTCCCCAGCAGCGCGATCCTCTCCGGATCGGGCCAGACCTACTCGCACCAGTTCGGCACGCCCGGCACCTACACCTACGACTGTGCGGTGCACGGCGCGGCAATGCAGGGATCCATCGTGGTCCAATGAGGAGGGAAGCATGCGAAGCAACGGATTCCGCCTGGCACTGGCCCTTGGGGTCACGGGCGCGGCGCTCGCCGCCTGCGGTGACGGCGGCAGCGAGCCGGGCGGCCGGGCGGTGGCGCGCGCCCAGCCGAGCGGCGACGGACAGTCGGCCGCGCCGGGAGCGGTGCTGGCCGCGCCCGTGCGGGTGCGGGTGACGCGCGACGGACAGCCCGAAGCCGGCGTCGCGGTCACCTGGGCCGCCGCGGGCGCCGGGGCGTCGATGGCCCCGCCTGCCGGCAGCACCAACGCCGACGGCATCGCCGAGGCGACCTGGACGCTCCCCCAGGCGGCGGGGCCGGCCACCGCAACCGCCACCGTGGCCGATGCCGCGGGGTCGCCCGTGTCCTTCACCGCGACTGCGACGGCGCCGGGACAGGTGGCCATCGAGGTCGGCAACAACTTCTTCGACCCCGACGACCGGAACGTGACGGCCGGCACCACGGTGGTGTGGACCTGGACCAATACCGGGCCAATCTCGCACAGCGTCCAGTCCACCGGCGCCCCGGGCTTCACCAGCAGCGCGACGCTGACGGGAAACGGGCAGTCCCACAGCGTCCAGTTCACCTCGCCCGGCACCTACACCTATCAGTGCGCCGTGCACGGCGCCGCGATGGCGGGGAGGATTGTGGTGCAGTAGTCTCCTCCGGATGGTGTCCCTGTTCCGCGCCCTCCGGCATCGCAACTACCGGCTCTTCTTCACCGGCCAGAGCATCTCGCTGGCGGGGACGTGGATTACCCGGATCGCCACGAGCTGGCTGGT
>CAMLLJ010000216.1 GCA_946480845.1 uncultured Gemmatimonadota bacterium | reverse complement strand
ACCACCGCGGTCCACGGCACCCCCCACCGCCAGCGCGACTGGTCGGCCGTGGTGCCGCCCATTTCGCAGAGCGCCACCTTCGTCAATCCGGTGGGCAGCGACGAGGAAGTGCTGTACACCCGGTACGGCAACAACCCGAACCAGGTGGCCATCGCCCACAAGTACGCGATGCTCGAGGGCGCCGACGATGCGATCTTCCTCGCCAGCGGCATGGGCGCGACCGCGCTGGCGCACCTGGCGGTGCTCCGGCCGGGCGATCACCTGATCTCCAGCGTCTGGATCTACGGCGGCACCCGGCGGCTGTTCGACGAGGAGCTGGGGCGGTTCGGCATCGAGGTGACCTACGTCGAGCCGGACCAGCCGCGGAACTGGCGCCGCTCCATGCGGAAGTCCACCCGCGCGATCTTCATCGAGACGCCGACCAACCCGACGATGCGCGTGCTCGACGTGGCCGCGGTGGCGCAGGCAGCCCGGGAGCACGGCCTCGCGCTGCTGGTGGACGCGACGTTCGCGAGCCCGATCAACTTCCGGCCCCTGGAGCACGGCGCCGACGTCGTCATCTCCAGCGCCACCAAGTACCTGAACGGCCACAGCGACGTGATTGCCGGCGCCGTGGCGGGCACCTCGTCGCTGATCGACGAGGTGACCCGCCTGATGCGCCTCTGGGGCCAGGCCATCGACCCGCACGCCGCCTGGCTGGTGGACCGCGGCATGCGCACCCTCTCGGTGCGCATGGAGCGGCACAACGCCAACGGGATGGCGGTGGCGCGCTGGGCCGAGGCGCACCCGCAGGTCGCCCGGGTGCACTATCCCGGGCTCGAGATGCACCCGGATCACCTGCTGGCGCGCGAGACGCTCGACGGGTTCGGCGGGATGGTCGGGCTCGAGCTCAAGGGCGGCGCGCGGGGCGCCGAACGGTTCCTCAAGAAGCTCAAGGTCGTCACCCACGCGCCGAGCCTCGCCGGCGTCGAGAGCCTGATATCCGAGCCGCGCCTCACCTCGCACAAGAGCATGACCGCCGAGGCGCGGGCGCAGATCGGCATTCCGGACGGGTTCGTCCGGCTGAGCTGCGGCATCGAGGACGCGGACGACATCATCCGGGACCTCGACCAGGCGCTCGGGAAGGGAAGCGGGTGAGCACCAGGGACGCCGCCGCGGTCCGTTTCCCTCCCCCGCTGATTCCGCTGTTCACCATCCTGCTGGGCATCGGGCTCAACCGGCTCTGGCCCATCCACCATCCGCTCACCCTGCCGGTGCCGGCGCGATACTGGGTGGGCGGGCTCATCGTCGCCGGAGCCGTGCTGGTGCTCGGACTCTGGCCGGTCGTCCTGTTCCGGCGCAGCGGACAGAGCGAGCTCCCCTGGACGCCGACGCCGAGCGTCGTGGAGCGCGGGCCCTACCGCGTCACGCGGAACCCGATGTACCTGCACATGGTGCTCGTCTGCATCGGGGTCGCGGTGATCCTGTCGAACACGTGGATCCTGCTGCTGACCCCGCTCTGCGCCTGGGGGCTGCAACACTTCGCGATCCGGCCGGAGGAGGCCTATCTGGAACGGAAGTTCGGGGCGGCCTACCTGGAGTACCGGCGCAGGGTCAGGCGGTGGCTCTGAGGTCCCGCGGTGGCGGCGCCTCGGCGCGCACCCGGAACCCTGGCGTATGCGTCCTGCTCTCCGTGCTGATCTGCGGCTCGTCAAGTGGACCGGTGCAGGCCCAGAATCCATCGACCGGGACAATCGGGCCTTGGCCGGTGGGCTTTGCCATGGTCCAGACAGTTGACTCGACCCGGCGACTGGACACCGGGGAGGCCCGCCCGCTCGACATCGGCGTCTGGTATCCGGCCCGGGCGGCCCGACATCCCCGGCTGACCTATCGCGACTACTTCCTCGCGTCAGCGACCGGGGAGGAGCTGGAAGCGTTTTCCCGGTTCCTGGTTTCGCACGGCGCGCGGAATGCGGATCTGGCCGCGTGGCTCGCAGCTCCGATGATGGCCGCTCGGGACGTTCCGGTTGCCGGGCAGCGCTTCCCCCTGGTACTCATCGCCCAGGGGAACGGCCAGGCCGTTCCCGACCAGGCGCCCCTGGCCGAGTTCCTTGCCAGTCATGGC
This sequence comes from uncultured Gemmatimonadota bacterium, assembly GCA_946480845.1. The sequence goes on along the minus strand of CAMLLJ010000216.1, from coordinate 2,047 downwards.
TACGTGGTCGCCACGACGCCTTCGCCAATGCGGATCACCGGCCCGCTGACCGATGAAGCGCAGATGGGGGCACGAGCGGCGGAACAGGCGATCGACCTCGAGCGAGCAGCGGAGGAGCTGCGCCGACGGCGCAGCGACATTGCCGGCGACCTCATCGGCGTGGTCGGTCACAGCTTCGGGGCCAGGGCGGGGTTGCTGATGCTGATGCGCGGTGCCGGGGTGCGCGCGCTGGTCAGCCTGGATGGAGGCATCGGAACTGCAACCGGCAGGAGCAGCCTGGAAGCCCTGGCTGGATTCCGGGCCACCGCGGCGCAGGCGCCGATCCTGCATTTCTATGAAACGCTGGACGATCACATGACGCCGGATTTCTCGCTCCTCCGGTCGCTCACAGGCGCGGAGCGATGGGTCCGGCGCACGCCACTCCGCCATCACCTGTTTACCAGCCTCGGAGCCGCCAGCGGGACGCATCGGGACATGCGAGTGGCCATCGCCGCGAACGACACCACGGCGGCAGCCTACATCGCGGTCGTCGAGGAGACAAAGGGCTTTCTCGACGCCTTTCTGAAGCACAAGCCTGCCGCTCGTGCCCGGCTCAACGGTCCCGCCAGCCGGCGACCGCTGGGCCCGCTGGAACGACTTGGGAATTAGAGTGGCATCATCTGCCTTCTCGAGTGTCTCGCGTGCAGAGCCGGTCGGGACCGGATAGCGGCATGCCTCCCCCGCCCTGCCAGTCCTCGGTTATTATCCGCAGGTGATCCGCCTTTCCCACGTCGTCAAGACCTTCCCGAACGGCGCGCTGGTCCTCAAGGATGTGTCCTTCCACATCCAGAAGGGCGAGTTCGTCTTCCTGACGGGGCACTCCGGCGCCGGCAAGTCCACGCTGCTCAAGCTCCTCTACGCCGAGCAGCGGCCGACCCAGGGCGAGGTCCGCGTCGGCGGCCACCTGGTGCACGCCCTCAAGGCGGACGAGATCCCCCGGCTCCGCCGCCGGCTCGGCATCGTGTTCCAGGACTTCCGCCTCCTCGAGGACCGCACCGCGGGCGAGAACATCGCCTTCGCGCTCGAGGTGACCGGCGCCCGGACCGACACCATCCCGGCGCGCGTCACCCGCGTCCTCACCCAGGTCGGCCTCGCGCCGCGGGCGCAGGCGTACCCGCGGGAGCTGTCCGGCGGCGAGCAGCAGCGCGTGGCGATCGCCCGCGCGCTGGTCAACGACCCCGCCATCCTCCTCGCCGACGAGCCCACCGGCAACCTGGACGAGCGGGCCACCCGCGGCGTCTTCCAGCTCCTCCGCGAGATCAACGCCGGCGGCACCGTGGTGGTGATGGCCACCCACGACCTCGACCTGGTGCGCCAGACGACCTATCGCACCATCGAGATGCGCGAGGGCGCCGTCGTCTTCGACAGCGCGCACGACGACGCCGCCGGGGCGGAGGCGCGATGAGGCTTCTCTTCCGCGAGGCGCTCCTCTCCTTCCGCCGGGCGCCCCTGCTCTCGGCCCTCTCCGTCACCACCATCGCCTTCTCGCTCTTCACCGTGGGCCTCTTCGGCCTGGTGGCGCTCAACCTGCGCGAGGCGCTCCGGGGGATCGAGGAGCGGGTCGAGATCGTGGCCTTCGTGCTCCGCGGCACGCCGCCGGAGACGATCACGCTCGCCTCGGAGGACGTGGCATCGTTCCCCGAGGTGCTCTCGGTCGCCTACGTGACGGAGGACGAGGCGCTGGCCCGCGCGCGGCGCGAGCTGGTCGAGTTCCGCGATGCCTATCGCGACCTGCAGACCAATCCCCTTCCCGCCTCCCTCGAAGTCCGGCTCCGGGAGGGGTTCCGCGACGCGGCGCACGCGGAGTCGGTGGCCAACCGGATCCAGGGGTTCACCTTCGTCGAGGACGTGCGCTTCGGGCGGGACTGGGTGGAGCAGCTCGACGACCTGCGCAACCTCGCCGGGATCCTGGGGCTCGTCATCGGCGGAGTCTTCGCCGCGGTGGCCATCGTGATCATCGGCGTCACCATCCGGCTCACGCTCCTGCAGCGCGCGCGCGAGATCCACA
>CAMLLJ010000215.1 GCA_946480845.1 uncultured Gemmatimonadota bacterium | reverse complement strand
GCTCGCGGTGGCGGACCAGGTGGTGGGCGGCCCCGCGGCGAAGGGCGCCGACCTGGCGTGGCGCGAGCTGCCCGTCGCCGAGCGGCTGTCGCACGCGCTGGTCGAGGGCATCGCGGACTTCGTGGTGGAGGACACCGAGGAGGCGCGGCAGGCGGCGGCCCGGCCGATCGAGGTGATCGAGGGGCCGCTCATGGCGGGGATGAACGTGGTCGGCGACCTGTTCGGCGCCGGCAAGATGTTCCTCCCCCAGGTGGTGAAGAGCGCGCGGGTGATGAAGAAGGCCGTCGCCCACCTCATCCCCTACATCGAGGCGGAGAAGGTGTCCGCCGGCAACGGCGCCGCGCAGGCCAAGGGGAAGGTGCTGCTCGCCACCGTGAAGGGCGACGTGCACGACATCGGCAAGAACATCGTCGGCGTCGTGCTGCAGTGCAACAACTACGAGGTCATCGACCTGGGCGTCATGGTGCCGGCGGCACGCATCCTGGAGACCGCGCGCGCCGAGCAGGTGGACCTCATCGGGCTGAGCGGCCTCATCACGCCGTCGCTCGAGGAAATGAGCTTCGTCGCGAGCGAGCTCGAGCGCGAGGGGTTCGACCTCCCGCTCCTGATCGGCGGCGCCACCACCTCGCGCGCGCACACGGCGGTCCGCATCGAGCCCGCCTATCTCCGCGGCCCCACCGTGCACGTGCTCGACGCCTCGCGCGCCGTCGGGGTGGCGTCGAGCCTCCTGAGCGACCGCCTGCGCGACGAGTTCGTGGCCGCCACGCGGGAGGAGTACGCGGCGGTGCGCCGCTCCCGCGTGAGCCGGGAGGAGCGCCTCACCACCATCGCGGCGGCGCGCGCGGCCCGGGTCACCATCGACCCGGTGCCGGCGCCGCGCCCGACGTTCCTGGGCCCGCGCGTGCTCGAGGATTATCCGCTCGAGGACCTGGTGGACCGGATCGACTGGACGCCCTTCTTCCACACCTGGGAGCTGCGCGGCCACTACCCGGCCATCCTCACCGATCCCGAGGTCGGGCCCGCCGCGAGCAGCCTCTTCGCCGACGCGCAGACGATGCTGGGCGAGCTGATCGCCGGGCGCCGGCTCCGGGCCCAGGCGGTCTTCGGGTTCTGGGAGGCCGCCGCCGCGGGCGACGACATCGAGCTGCGCGATGCCGCGGGCGCGCCCGCCGGAGTGATCCACACCCTCCGGCAGCAGATGGCCAAGGCGGACGGCCGCAGCAACCGCGCGCTTGCCGACTACGTGGCGCCAAAGGAATCGGGCGTGCCCGATTACGTCGGGCTCTTCGCGGTGACGTCGGGCATCGGGCTCGCCGAGATCATCGCCGCGCACCGCGCCGCGAATGACGACTACTCCGCCATCCTCGCCGAGGCGCTCGCCGACCGCCTGGCCGAGGCGCTCGCCGAGCGGCTGCATGAACGGGTGCGCAAGGAGTTCTGGGGATTCGCGCCCGGCGAAAATCTGGACAACACCGCGCTGGTGCGGGAGGAGTACCAGGGCATCCGCCCGGCGCCAGGCTATCCGGCCTGCCCCGATCATACCGAGAAGCGGACCATCTTCTCGCTCCTGGGGGCGGAGGCCCACGGGATCCACCTCACCGAGAGCTGCGCGATGCTGCCCGGGTCGTCGGTGAGCGGGTACTACTTCTGGCGGCCCGAGGCGCGCTATTTCGGCGTCGGCAAGGTGGGGCGCGACCAGGTGGAGGACTACGCCGCGCGGAAGGGATGGACCATCGAGGAGGCGGAGCGGTGGCTCGCCCCCAACCTCGGCTATGAGCGGAGCCGCAGCTAGCCATGCCCACCCTGCGCGAGCTGCTGGCCGACGGCCGCGTGCACGTCGCCGACGGCGCCATGGGCACCATGCTCTACGCCCGCGGCGTCTTCCTCAATGTCTGCTACGACGAGCTGAACCTCCGCCAGCCCGACCTGGTGCGCGAGATCCATCGCGAGTACGTGCGCGCGGGGGCGGACCTCCTCGAGACCAACACCTTCGGCGCCAACCCGGTCAAGCTGGCGAGCCACGGGCTCGCCGCGGACACGGAGCGCATCAACGCCGCGGCCGCCGCGCTGGCGCGCGAAGCGGCCGGGGACCGCGCCGCGGTCCTCGGCGCGATCGGGCCGCTCGGCGTGCGCATCGAGCCGTTCGGCGAGCTGTCCGTGGCCGAGGCGCGCGAGGCGTTCGGGCGGCAGGCGGCGGGGCTGGCCGAGGGCGGCGTGGACGGGTTCATCCTCGAGACCTTCAGCGACGTCGCCGAGCTGGGCGCGGCACTCGCCGCGGTGCGCGCCGTGTCCGACCTGCCGGTCATCGCGCAGATGACCGTGGGCGTGGACGGGCGGACCCACTACGGCACCGAGCCCGCGGCGTTCGGGCCCGAGCTGCAGGCGCTGGGCGCCGACGTCGTGGGCGTCAACTGTTCCGTCGGCCCGCACGGCGTGCTCGAGGCGGTCGAGGCGCTCGCCCGCGTGGTCTCGGTGCCGATCTCCGCGCAGCCCAACGCCGGGCTCCCGCGCGAGGTGGGCGACCGCAAGATCTACATGGCGAGCCCCGAGTACATGGCGAGCTATGCGCGGCGCATCGTCGAGGCCGGCGCGCGGATCGTCGGCGGCTGCTGCGGGACGACCCCGGACCACATCCGCTCTATGGTGGGATTCGTGCAGAGCGTGTCGCCGCGGCACGTGAGCACGGTGGGGGCGGCGCCGCTCCCCGCCACGGCGCTCGAGCCGCTGCCCCTCGCCGAGCGGTCGCGGCTCGGCGCCCGGCTCGCGGGCGGCGAGTTCGTCACCACCGTCGAGATCGTCCCGCCCAAGGGGGTGGACCCGGCGCCGATGTTCGCGCAGGTCCGCCAGCTCAAGGCGGCAGGCGTGGACGCCGTGAACGTGCCCGACGGCCCCCGGGCGCAGAGCCGCATGGGCGCGCTGCTCTCGGGCCTCCTCATCCAGCGCGAGGTCGGCCTCGAGGCGGTCGTCCATTACGCCTGCCGCGACCGCAACCTCCTCGGCATGCTCTCCGACCTGCTGGGCGCCGCCGCGAGCGGGCTCGACAACCTCCTGCTCATCACCGGCGACCCCCCCAAGATGGGCCCGTACCCCGACGCGACGGCGGTCTTCGACATCGACGCGATCGGCCTGACCAACCTGGTGTCCCGCCTCAACCACGGCCTCGACCCGGGCGGGAACCCGCTGGGCGGCAGGACGCAGTTCGTGATCGGGGTGGGAGTGAATCCGGCCGCCCCCGACGCCGAGCGCGAGCTCAAGCGCTTCGCCTGGAAAGTCGAGGCCGGGGCGGAATACGCGGTCACCCAGCCGGTCTTCGACCTCGACCAGCTGGACCGGTTCCTGGCCCGGGTGGAGGCGTTCCGCATCCCCATCGTCGCCGGCATCTGGCCGCTGGTGTCGCTCCGGAACGCGGAGTTCCTCGCCAACGAGGTCCCCGGCATCAGCGTGCCTGACGCGGTGCTCGAGCGGATGCGGAAGGCGAGTGCCGGCGGGAAGGAGGCCGCGCTCTCCGAAGGGGTGGCCATCGCCCGCGAGATGCTCGAGGCCGTCCGCGGCCGCGTGCAGGGGGTCCAGGTCTCCGCGCCGCTCGGCCGCGTGCCGGTGGCGCTGGACGTGATCGGCAGCGCTGCCGGCGGCTGACGTCTGTCGAGCGGTCCGCGGGCGGGATATCTTGTCTCCGACGGGCCACCCGACCCCAGGAGATTCCATGCAGGAGCTCACCGCCGCCCCCCAGCCGCTCTCCATCCTCAGCGAGGAGGAGATGATGTTCCGCGACGCCGTGCGCGACTTCGCGGAAGCCGAAGTGCGGCCGCATGTGAGCGAGATGGACGAGGCGGCGAAGTTCCGCCTCGACATCATCCCCAAGTTCTTCGAGCTGGGACTCATGGGCATCGAGGTCCCGGAGGAGCTGGGCGGCGCCGGGGGGACCATCTTCCTGGCGGTGCTGGCCATCGAAGAGCTGGCCCGGGTGGACGCCTCCGCGGCGATCTACGTGGACGTGCACAACACCCTGGTCAACAACGCCATCCTCCGCTGGGCCTCCGAGGAACAGAAGCAGCGCTTCTTCCCCCGGCTCACCAGCGGCATGCTCGGCGCCTTCGCCTTGTCCGAGCCGGCGAGCGGAAGCGACGCCTTCGCGCTGGAGACGAAGGCCGAGGCGAAGGGCGA
>CAMLLJ010000214.1 GCA_946480845.1 uncultured Gemmatimonadota bacterium | reverse complement strand
ACGCCCAGGGCCGCGTCGCCGCCTTCACCGGGAAGCGCGCGATCGTGGCCGCGGGACATCACGTCGGAAAGGGGTACTCGGTCCAGGCCAACCTCATGGAGAAGCCGACGGTGTGGCCCGCGATGGCCCGCGCCTTCGAAACGGCGAAGGGCGACCTCGCCGAGCGCCTGCTGCAGGCGCTCGAGGCCGCCGAGCGCGAGGGCGGCGACATCCGCGGGCGCCAGTCCGCGGCGATCCTGGTGGTGAGCGGCACGGCCTCCGGCCGCCCGTGGGCCGACCGGATCGTGGACCTCCGTGTCGAGGACCATCCCCAGCCCGTCGCCGAGCTGCGCCGCCTGGTCACGCTCTCGCGCGTCTATCGCCGGATGAACGAGGGCGACGACCTGGTGACGCGCAACGACATCGCCCGCGCCGTCACCGCCTACGACGCCGCGATCGCCTTCCTGCCCGACTCGGCCACCAACGGCGAGGCCGTCTTCTGGACCGGCATCAGCCTCGCGTCCGCGGGCCGGGAGCGCGAGGCAGCACCCTACCTGGCGCGGGCGTATCGCGTGCACCCGAAGTGGGCCGAGCTCGTGCCGAGGCTCCCGGCCGCGGGGCTCCTGCCGGCGGACTCGGCGCTGGTGCGGCGGCTGGTCGCGGGCATGAAATCACCGAGCCGGTAGGTTCCGCGGCCGCGCTCAGCGACGAGCGATCCGCTCCAGCAGCTCCCGGAGCGCTGCTGCCTCCCGCGCCCCCAGCGCATCGAACTGCCCCGCGTGCAGCTCGGCGACCGCCTTCTCCAGCCGCCCGAGCAGCCGCCTTCCCTCCGCGGTGAGCCGCGCGATCACGACCCGCCGGTCCGTCTCGTCGCGGGCGCGGACGGCCCATCCCTGCCGCTCCAGCCGGTCCAGCAGCCGCGTCACATCGGGATCCCCGCTCACCGCGCGCTCCGCGACCGCGCTGCAGGGAAGCCCCTCAGGGCCACCGTCCCGAAGGATGCGCAGGGTGTGGTACTGCTCCGGCGTCACCCCGAACGGCTCGAGTTCCCCGGCCAGTTCCTTGGCGAGCACGCCGCCCAGGTGCCGGACCAGCAGGTAGAGCGCGCGCTCGGGCGTGGCGCCGGCCTCGAAGGTTGGGGCGCGGGGCGGGGACTTGCCGGGGGATGCGGACCTGCTGGCGCTCGATGGCATGCCATGAGGATAGCGGTTCGGCCGTCCGACGACTATCCCCTTGACAATAGTCGTTGCCACGACTAATTTTCAGCCAGTGAGAACCGGCATTCCCTCGACCATGGAGGCCCCATGAACTATCCGCACGCAGGCCGCACCGGGAGTCCGCTCACGGCCTCGCTGCCGCCGCCGGCGGCGATGACGTTCGTCACCAGGATCCTGCTGGCCAGCATCGCCTTCGTGGCCGGCGTCGCGCTCATCGCCTCCGCGCCCCTCGCCGTCACCCTCCCGCTCGGCTCCATCTTCGCCGTCTACTTCGTCGCGGCGCTCGTGTTCCGGGAGCGCGAGCCCGAGCTAGAGCCCGAGCCCCAGCCCGAGCGCGAGCCCGCCGACCGCAGCGTCCTCGGCATCGGCACCCTCACCCTCGCGAGCATCGCCATGCTCGCCGCCGCGTTCCTCGCGCCCGAGCGGTTCGGCATCGGCCTCGCCGCCGTCGGCTTCGCGGGCCTGCTCGCGGCGCGGATCTACGCGAGTGCTGCCGGATGGGCGCCCCGGTATACCTTTCCCGGTGATGGGGAGCGCAAGGCGGAATAGGCCGCCCGCGGACCCCGAACCGGCGAGGTGAGCTTGACGGTCCGCGATTCCCATCCCGCCACGGGCGGCTACCGCACCCGCATCCGGATCGTCCACGCCATCGTCACCGCGCTCGCCACCCTGGGCGGCGCGGTCGCCGGCTTCATCGTCACCCTCGCCATCGTCGTCGCCCGCGCCTTCGCCGGCTACTACATCTTCGGCATGGAGGACCTGGCCGCCCCCCGCTGGGAGCTGCTGCCCATCCTCCTCGGCGGCATCGCCGGCTTCCGGCTCGGCCGCCGGCGCCCGCGCTCGGTGGGCTGGGCCGTGGTGTGCGGGTTCGGCGCGCTGCTCCTGGGGATCGCGGCCGGCGCCATCATCGGCCCGCTCATCCGCGACGTGCCGGCCGCGCGCTGGGCCGGCGGGATCGTGGGCGGCGCCCTCGGGCTCGTCATCGGGAGCGTCGCGTCGCTCCGCATCCGCACCGTCCCGCGCCACCCGCTCATCACCGGCGCCGCGTCCATCATCGCCTTCCTCGGCGCCGTCTCCTTCGCGCTCTTCGGCGCCACCAACTTCCTCGACATCGACCCGCTCGAGTTCGAGCGCACCGAGGCGGTGCCGGTCCCCGATCCGCCTGCGGTGGACGCCGTCGTCTTCCTGCTGGGCGACGCCGGCGCCGCCGACCCGGACCGCTCGCCGCTCCTCGCGGCGCTCCAGGCCGACGTCGAGCGCTGGTCCGCGGCACTCGCGCGCGATTCCGCGGTCTCCGTCGCCTACCTCGGCGACCTGGTCTATCCCGACGGCGTGCGCGACCGCGACCACCCCGAGTTCGCCACCGACTCCGCCCGGCTCTGGGGCCAGATCGGCCTGGTGGGCGGGCCCGCCGCGCGCGAGCACGCGACCCTCGGCCTCTTCGTCACCGGCAACCACGACTGGGGCAACTCGAGCGGCGACGCCGGCCTCGACCGGATCGGCAATCTCGGCGCGCAGCTCGCGAGCGCGCGGACCTCGGGGCACTTCGTCTCGCTCCTTCCGGCCGCGGGCGAGCCGGGCCCGGTGGTGCGCGACCTCCGCCGCAACGTCCGCATCGCCTTCTTCGACACCCACTGGTTCCTCCAGGAGCGCGACCCCGCCGCGCGCGCCGGCTTCTTCGACCGGCTGAAGTCGAGCCTCGACGGCGCGCGCGACCGCGAGATGATCCTCGTCTCCCACCACCCCTACTACTCGGCGGGGCCGCACGGCGCCATCGTCCCCGGCTACCACACCGGCGGCATCGCCTACGCGCTCAAGAAGGCGGGCGCGCTGGTGCAGGACCTGAACTCGCCCGCGTACCTCGACCTCCTCTCCGGGCTCCGCCGCACCTTCGAGGCGAGCCGGAAGCCGCCGCTGGTCTACGCCGGCGGCCACGACCACTCGCTCCAGGTGCTCACCGGCGCGGGCGACTTCGACCCCCGCTTCGTGGTGGTGAGCGGCGCCGGCAGCAAGGTCTCCTCGATCCAGATGGGGCCGGGGCTGGTGTGGGGCGGCGCGCGGCCGGGCTACATGATGCTGGTGTTCCGGAAGGACGACGCCGTGGACCTCTTCGTCGTGGGCGGCGACAGGCAGCGGCTCGAGTGCGCCGGTGGCGACGCGGAGATCGCGCAGTGCATGGCCGAAGGCGTCAATGCCTTCGAGATCGTCTACTCGGCGTCGCTGCTCGGTCCCTCGAAGCGGCCGCGCGAGCTGACGCCGGTGCTCCCCGACACCGTGGTCCCCGGGACGCCCTGGTGGACCGACGAGGCGCGCGTGGTCGCGGCCGACTCGGCGGAGGGCGAGGCGCCGGCGCCCCCGCCCGTCGCGGTGCCGGCGCGGGTGCTCCTGCTCGGGACCGACTCCGTCACCACCACGACCGGCCGCGCCTACCCGGCGGGCCGGCTGCGCCGCCTCCTCGCCGGCGACCTCAACCGCCACCTCTGGCGCGTCCCGGTGCGCCTGCCGGTGCTCGACCTCGACTCCGTGGCGGGCGGGCTGCACCCCATCGAGATCATCGGCGGGAAGCAGACCGTAGGCCTCCGCTTCGCCGGGCGCGACGGTCTCGAGTACGACTTCCGCCCGGTGGTGAAGCAGCCCCGCGTGCTCCCGGGCTGGATCCGGAACGGCCCCATCGCCGACCTGCTCGAGGACCAGATGGCCGGCCAGCTCCCCTTCGGCGCCGTCGTGGTCTCGGCGCTCGAGGACGCGCTCGAGGTCACCGCGCCGCGGCCGGTGCCCGTGGTGATGCCGAACGACCCGCGGCTCGGCCAGTACCGCGCCATGTTCGCGGGGCGCGTCGGCCTCTTCGCGGTGCACGCCGACGAGCGGAGCGGCGACCGCCGCGGCTTCGGCGGCTACGCGCGCATCGTGGGGAGCGAGGTCGCCTTCGACACGGTGCGGAAGGACCCGGCTCACGCGTTCGACGCCGAGGCGTACCTCAGGATCCGGCTGCTCGACTTCGTGGTGGG
>CAMLLJ010000213.1 GCA_946480845.1 uncultured Gemmatimonadota bacterium | reverse complement strand
GCTGGATCCGCTTCGACCGGATCTCGCTGCTGGCGGGGGCGCAGCTGGTCGTGACGCTCGTCTTCGGCGTCGTGGGCGGCGTGGCGCTCGACCGCTGGCTCCTCCGGCCCGGCGCGCAGGCGACCGCGCCGCGCGCGGCACTCCCCCGGCGCATGGGAGACCAGCGCGCCGACCCGGCGCGCCTGCGCTCCGAATTCAGCGGCCAGCTCGCCCGCGCGCTCGACCTCACGCCCGGCCAGCGCGCGCGTGTGGACAGCATCCTCCAGCGGCAGCAGTCCCGCTCGCGCGCACTGATGCGGCAGATGGCGCCGGAGCTCCAGCGCCTTGCCGACTCGACGCGCGCCGAGCTGCGGCAGGTGCTCACGCCGGAACAGTGGGAGCGGATGCAGCAGCTGCGCTCGGAGCGGGGCGGGCGGAGGATGCGCCGGTAGATGCGGCGGCTGCTGCCCGGGGCAATCCTCCTCGCCGCCTGCTCCGGGCGCGTCGAAGTGAGCTCGAGCGCGGATGAGGGCGAAGGCACCCTTCGCGCAGCACTTCATGCCGCCGCGTCAAATCCTCGCGTCGGCCGCATCCGGGTTCAGCGCGGGCTGCCGCCGCTCCGGCTCGCCTCGCCGCTGGTGTACCCGGGCACCCACCCGCTCCGGATCGAGGGCGGCGGTCTGGTGCTCGACGGCAGTGCGCTCACCGACACCGTGCTCGCCGGCTCCAATGGCGTCCTCGTCGCCACGGGTGGCGCCGACCTTGCCCTGAAAGAGCTCGTGGTGCGCGGCGCGGCGGGCTCCGGGATCATCGTGCTCGTCCCGCCGTCACGAAACGGCCGCGTCTCGCTGACGCTGGACGGGGTGACGGTGGAGGACAACGGGCACCACGGCGTGCTGGTGAACGATCAGGCGGGCTACTTCGCGGCACCACTCGGCGCCGACTCGGCAGGGTCCGGCGCGGGCATCCTGCTGCGGGTCACCGGCAGCAGGTTCCTGCGCAACGGCCGCGGCGGGCTCGACTACGACGGCCTGCGCGTGAATGAAGGCGGCCCCGGGTCGCTCGAGGTGGTGATCTCCACGAGCGAGGCCGGGCAGAACGGCGGCGACGGCATCGAGCTCGACGAGCGCGGCGAGGGCAGCGCGGCCGTCGCGATAGACCGGAGCACGGCGCTGGCCAACGGGTTCCAGTCCCCGGCGGACCTCGACGACGGCATCGACGTGGACGAGTACGGCCCGGGCGACCTGCGCGTCCGCCTCGTGGACGTGACCGCGAGCCTCAATGCCCAGAAGGGCGTGGATCTGACCGAGGCGGGTGACGGCGGCCTCTCGGAGACCCGCGTGCGCGTCATCACCGAGGGCAACCCCGACGACTGAGCTAGCGGAACGTCCCCGGGCTCACCTCATAGACCATCTGCGCCGCTCCCGCTTCCTCGTCCGGCTGCCAGAAGCCGAGCTGCTCCGCCCACCGCAGCGTCCCGAGTTGCTTTCCTCCCAGCGCCAGGAACCCCGCCGCGCGCGTGGTGACCACGCCGAGCTTCCGCAGGTCCGCGAGTCCGCGGAATGAGCTGGTGACCCGCTCGGACACGATGCGCGCCGCGCTCGCAGGTCCGACCCCCGGGACGCGCAGCAGCTCCTCGCGCGTGGCGGTCCGGACCTCGACCGGAAAGCGCTCCGGATGCGCGAGCGCCCATGCCGCCTTCGGGTCCTGCCCCAGCGGCAGGTTGCCGCCGGCATCGTACACCACTTCGTCCGCCGCGAAGCCATAGTCCCTGAGCAGGTGGTCCGCCTGGTACAGCCGGTGCTCGCGCAGCGCCGGCGCCGCCCGGCTGTGCTCGAGCGGCGTGTCCCGGATCGGGCGGAAGGCGCTGAACTGCGAGTGGTGCATGCCGCCGCCGGCGTAGGCGTCGGTGACCCGGTCGATGATCGCTCGATCGGTGTCTGCGGTGGCGCCGACCACGAACTGCATGGTGATGCCGGCGGTGCCGCCGGGGTGGAGCGGATCGCGCGGGCGGCCCATCCGCTCCTCCTGGCGGTTCCGGTTGACCAGCTCGCGCGCCGCCTCCAGCGTGTGCAGCGCGAGCGGCAGGCTCTTCTCCGGCGCGATCTGCGCCAGCGACTGCCCGCATGGCGCCTCGAGGTTGACCGACACGCGGCTCGCGAGCGAGGTGATCCGCTCGATCTGCGCCGCATCGGCGCCGGGCACGATCTTGACGTGGATGTATCCGCCGAAGCGATGGCGCTCGCGGATCAGCGCCAGCGCCTCGATCAGGTCGTCCATCACCTTGACTGGCCGCCCCGGAATACCGGTGGTGACGAAGAGCCCGTCGCACCAGCCGCGCGAGAGCGCCCCGATGAAGATGCGCACCAGCTCGGCGGGCTTGAGCAGGGTCCGCGGCATGTTCCGGTCCCGGCGCATCGGGCAGTAGTGGCAGTTGTAGCTGCACGCATTGGTCATGAGGATCCGCAGCAACCGGCGCCGCCCCGAGCCGACGCGGAGGTTCCTCAGGTTGAGCGGCCGGAGCGCCCCCACCTCGCCGGCGTGGCGGAGGCGGGGTGGCAGGGGTGCGGGGCGCGGATCACCGGCAGATTCCCGGTCGTCCTGCGCCAGGGTCATGAGGAGGGAGAGCTTTTCTTCGAGGCTGGCGGGGGCGTGGCTGGTCATGGCGAGGCTCCGGGGATCGACGCTGCAACTTACCGAAGAAAACCCGAAGACGCAAGCTATCCCGCATGCCCGGCAGCCCCACCAGGCCCTCTGCCGGGTGTGCGCCCGCTCACGTCGCCACGCAACCCCGACCCGCATATTCAGCCGGTTCACCCTCGTGCCGGCCGGATCCACCTTCTTCTCCGAGGTCACCCCATGGGTCTACTCGACAAGCTCTTCGGCCGCGAGGACAAGCCTCGCGCCGACTTCTCCGGCGTGCAGAGCGGCAGCTCCTCGACCGCGAGCGCCCCCAAGGCCGCGGCGCCGGCGGCGTCTGCCCGCACCTACACGGTCGTCTCGGGCGACAGTCTCTCCAAGATCGCCAAGCGCGAATACGGCGACGCCCAGAAGTGGCAGGTCATCTACCAGGCCAACCGCGACAAGATCAGCAATCCTGACCTGATTCATCCGGGCCAGGTCCTGACCATTCCACCTTCCGCGTGAACGGAGCCTCCATGTACCGACGCCTCTGGCTCGCTTCCATCTGCGCCGTGGCCCTCAGCGCCGGCGCGTGCAATCGCGATACCGCGGACACCGGCGCGGCGGGCACGGGCACCGGCACCGGCACGATGAACACGCCGGCGGCCGCCGTCAGCGTGGACGAGATCCGGACCGGCAAGACCATCGGCGCGGACAACAGCGTCGCCGACGAGACCAATGAGTTCGCCCCGACCGAGACGGTCTATGCCTCGGTGCGCACCACCGGCAGCGCGCCGTCGGCGACGCTGGTCGCGCGCTGGACCTTCCAGGACGGCCAGGTGGTGAGCGAGGACACCCGCACCATCGCGCCGAACGGGTCCGCGGTCACGGAATTCCACATCTCGCAGCCGGCCGGCCTGCCCAAGGGCAACTACAAGGTCGAGGTCTCCCTCGACGGCCGCTCGGTGGGATCGAAGGATTTCAGCGTGAAGTGAGTGGAGTCCGGCGGGGCCGCAGTTAGATTGCAGCATGACCACCATACGCAGGGTGCGCGCCGAGGACCTCGCCGAGGTCCTCGCGCTCACCGCGCGTCTCGCCGACTTTCCGCTCCCGCCCGGCCGCACCTCCCGCGAGATCGCGCTCGCCGACCACCCCCTGCTCCGCGCCCAGGTTGCCGCCCCGCGCGACGACGTGCTCTTCCTCCTCGCCGAGGATGAGCCCGGCACCCCCCTCGGCACCATCTTCACCAATACCAAGCTCGACTATTTCACCGGCGCTCCGATCGCCTACGTCGAGGTCCTCGCCGTCGCCGAATCAGCCGCCGGCCGCGGCATCGCAAGGCGGCTGATGCAGGAAACGGAGGCCTGGGCCAGGAACCGCGGCCTGGCGAGGGTGGACCTGATGGTCTTCTCGGTGAACAAGCGGGCAAGGGGCTTCTACGAACACCTGGGTTATCGAGATGAGTTCGCTAGGTATGTGAAGCAGCTTTAGACGGTCAGGACGGTCGGGACGGTCAGGACGGTCGGGAGACGGTCAGGTTCTCCGTCTCATTCCCGACCGCCCCGACCGCCCCGACCGTCCCGACCGTCCCGCCTACACCCCCGCCATCATCTCCCTGAACCGCTTCA
>CAMLLJ010000212.1 GCA_946480845.1 uncultured Gemmatimonadota bacterium | reverse complement strand
TTGCTCTTCCAGCCGAGGCCCTGATCCTCGATCCCCGCGCCTTCCGCTCCCTCGCGCTCGAGGGCCAGCTCGAGCTCACCGCCGACGGCGCCATCCCGGCGCTCGCGGAACGGCTCGGCTACCGCGTCGTCGAGTTCGGTCCCTCGGGCGGCCTCGGCGTACTCGTCTCGCCCCAGGTGGGCGCCCCGGCCGATCCGGAACGGCAGCAGTTCGAGCTCGCGCTCGTGCTGCTGCTGGCCACGATGCTCGGCATCGTCGCGGCCGTGGCCGGTGCCGGCGTGGCGGCGCGCGCCCTCTCGCGTCCGGTCGGTGACCTCCGCCGGGCCGCGCTCGCCCTCGGCCAGGGGCGGATGCCGCCGCTCCCGGGGGAAACGCCGCCGATCGAGTTCGAGCCGGTCTTCGGCGCGTTCAACCGCATGGCGGCCGACGTCCGCTCGAGCCAGCGCGCGCTCGAGCAGGCGCGCCGACGCACCGACGCGGTGCTCGCCACGGTGGCCACCGGCGTCGTGGCCCTGGAGCCGTCGGGCGAGGTGCTGATCGCCAACCGGCAGGCATCCGAGCTGCTGGGGATTCCGCTGGCGGGCGGCGTGGACCTGGCCGCCGCACTCCCCGAGGAGTGGGCGTCGCTCAAGGATGCCGTCGCCCGGTTCCTCGCCGATCCGCGGGAGACGACCGATGCGGTCGAGCTCTCCGTCGGGCCGCGGCGCGTCACCCTGCAGATGGCGCCGCTCGGGCTCGACGTCAACGGCGTCGTGCTCGCGCTCAATGACGTGACCGACCTGTCGCGGGCGGAGCGGGTGCTGGCGTGGGGGGAGATGGCCCGGCAGGTGGCGCACGAGATCAAGAACCCGCTCACGCCGGTGCGCCTCGGCATCCAGCACCTCCAGCGCGTGTACCGCGACCGGCGCGGCGACTTCGAGGAGACCCTGGGCGAGACAAGCAGGCGCATCCTCGCGGAGATCGACCGGCTCGATACCATCGCGCGGGCGTTCAGCCGGTTCGCGGCGCCGGCGGAGGAATCGGCGCCGCTCGAGCGCGTCGATCTCGCGGCGACGGCGGCCGAAGTGGTCCAGCTCTATGGACTGGCGGGGGACGGCGTTCGGGTGGAGCTCGACGCGCCCGCGCCCGCCTGGACCCGCGCGCGCCGCAACGAGGTGAAGGAAGTGCTGGTCAACCTGCTCGAGAACTCGCGCAATGCCGGCGCGCGCAGCATCGCCGTGCGGGTGGGGCCTGGGTCGCTGACGGTGGAGGACGATGGCGCGGGCGTCGCGCCGGAGCTCCTCCCGCGCATCTTCGAGCCGCAGTTCTCCACCAACACGAGCGGCTCCGGTCTCGGGCTGGCGATCGTGCGGCGGCTGGTCGAGAGCTGGGGCGGGACGGTCGAAGTGTCGAGCGAGCCGGGGCGGGGAACCGCGGCCATGGTGCGGGCGCCGGTCAGCGCCTGACGCGGCCTGCCGCGAGTGCGCTGACGGCGGCACCGACCTGGGCGTCGGCGGAGAGCCGGCGCCGGAGCGCGGCTTCCTCGCCCCACACCTGCTGCACCATCATGTCGGAAAACGTCTCCCGCACGTAGGGCGTGATGCGGTCATAGATCCGCCGCGGCGTCTGGCTGCCCGCGGTCTCCAGCCGGTTCCACAACTCCTCCATCATCGCCGGCGTCACGATCGCCGCCCGGACCGGCGCGCCTCCCTTGGCACGCAGCTCCTTGACGTACGCATCGAGCACCGCCTCGAAGATCGGCAGGTCGGTGCCGAACCCCCGGTCCACCACGATCGCGGCCGCGGGGCGCACCGGCGCGATCACCACATCCGGAACGATCCCCTCGCCGGCGGGAAGCGGGCGGCCCGAGGCCGAGCGGAAGCGCTTGCCTTCCTGGCGCAGCGAGTCGGCGCGCTGGATGCTGCGGCCGCTCGGCGTATACCAGCGGGAGGTGGTGAACTTGACGGCCACCTCCTCGGCGAGCGGGAAGGTGGTCTGGATGACGCCCTTGCCGAAGGTCGCGGTGCCGACGACGCGCGCACGGTCGTGGTCCTGCAGCGCGCCGGCCAGCAGCTCGGCGGCGCTCGCCGTGTTGCGGTTGACCAGCAGCGCCACCGGCATCCGCGGCCACGCCTGGGGCTGGCGGTCCACGTAGACCCGCGAATGCTCGGGCGTGCGCCCGCGGGTGAGCGCGATGGTGTCGCCCGGGTCGAGAAAGAGGTCGGCCATCGCCACGGCCTGCGGGATGAGGCCGCCGGGGTTCTGGCGGAGGTCGAGCACCAGCCGCTTCATGCCGCGTGCCCGCAGCGCGGCGATGGCTTCGCGCAGCTCGCGCGGCGCCGCCTCGGTCGAGGCATGCAGCGAGAGATATCCGGTGCCGCCCGAGAGGAGGACGCCGGGCGACACGGCGGACACGTGGATCTCGGTCCGCGACACCCGGCGCAGCTCGGTCTTGGTGCTGCCGTGCGGGCGCACCAGCAGCGTCACGATGGTGCCCTTGCCGCCCTCGAGCGCGCGCGCGGCATCGGCCGGCGTCCACCCTTCGGTGGAGACGCCGTTGATGGCGAGGATCTCGTCGCGCGGATCGAGGCCGGCCTCGGCGCCGAACGAGCGCAGCGACGCGCCGGCGATGACCGACCCGCCCTGGTGCGTGCGGAGCTGCAGCCGGAGGCCGAACCGGGTCCCGGCCATGCGCTGGTTGTAGCGCCGGTACGCGTCGTCCGCGAGGAGCTCGGCATAGGGGTCGTCGAGCGAGGCGAGGAGCCCGCGCGTCGCATCGCGGTAGAGGGCGTCGCCCTCGGGCTCCGCAACGTGGTTCTCCTCGATCGTGGACACCGCCCGGCGGAACGCCCTGGCCGCCTCGGATTCGTCCCGCTGGTACGGCTGCCGGGTCGCCCGCGCCAGCATGCCGCCCCCCGCGAAGGAGGCGGCAGCCAATGCCAGGATCACGACCCAGTGGCGTCTCATGCGGGGCAGAGGTCCGGGCGCGGCAGGCCATGGCGGACCATGAGGTCCAGGGCATCGGGCCCGTCGATCGTCTCACGCTCGAGCAGCGCCTCGCCCAGCGCCTCGACGGAGGCGCGGTGCCGGGTGACCAGCTCGACCGCGCGCGCGTACAGCCGCTCGATGATGGTGCGGACCTCGCGGTCCATGAGTGCGTGCGTCTCGGCGCTGGGCGCGCCGCTCTGCGAGTCGAGGACCATGAGGCCCGCGCTCTCGCCCATTCCCAGGTGATAGACCATTTCCTTGGCGATGCGCGTGACGTGCTGGAGGTCGCTGCGCGCCCCGCTCGTCACCGCGTCGGCGCCGAAGATGACCTCTTCCGCCGCGCGGCCGCCCAGCCCCTTGAGGATCTGGCCCTCGAGGTAGCGGCGCGAGTGCAGGTGCTGGTCGCCATCGGGCGAGAAGAAGGCGACGCCCATGGCCTGTCCGCGCGGCTGGATGGTCACCTTGTGCAGGCCGTCGTCCGCGCAGCAGGCCACGCCGAGCAGCGCGTGCCCGGCCTCGTGCATGGCGACTACGCGCCACTCGCGGGCGCTCGCCTGGAAGCCACGCCGCTCCTTGCCGAGCAGCAGGCGGTCGCGCGCCGATTCGATGGCCTGCCAGTCCACCATCGTTGCGTCCCGCCCCGCCGCCACGATCGCGGCCTCGTTGAGCAGGTTGGCCAGCTCGGCCCCGCTGGTCTGCGGCATGAGCCGCGCGAGGCGGGCCAGGTCCACGGCCTGGTCGAGCGGCACGCGGCGCTGGGTGGCATGCAGGCGGAGGATCGCCTCGCGCTCGACGGCGGTGGGAAGCCCGACGGAGATGGAGCGGTCGAACCGGCCCGGCCGCATTAGCGCGGGGTCGAGGTCCTCGGCCCGGTTGGTGGCGGCGATGACCACGACGCCCTCGCTCTGCGAGAAGCCGTCCAGCTCGACCAGGAGCTGGTTGAGCGTGCGGTCGTCCTCGTTGTGCGACTGGTTCCGGCCGCGCCGCCCGCCCAGCGCGTCGATCTCGTCGATGAAGATGACGCCGCCGCGCTTCCGCGCCTTGCGGAAGAGTGACTTGATCCGCACCACGCCGAGGCCCACGATGAAGCCCGTCACCTCGGAGCCGGAGATGCTCCAGAAGGGCACGCCGGCCTCGCCGGCCACGGCCCGCGCCATGAGTGTCTTGCCGGTGCCCGGGGGGCCGAACATGAGCACGCCCTTCGGCGTCCGCGCGCCCACCTTGCTGAAGCGGTCGGGAGAGCGGAGGAAGCCCACGATCTCCCGGAG
>CAMLLJ010000211.1 GCA_946480845.1 uncultured Gemmatimonadota bacterium | reverse complement strand
AGCAGGAACTCTGTGGGTGTGCTGTTCACCATCAGTTGCCGTTGCTTTTCTCCGCGCCTCCGCGTCTCCGCGTCTCCGCGCCCGAACAAGAAAATCATCTACCGGAACCAAGATGCTGCGCTGCCAACAGCTTACGAAGACGTACCTCTCCGGCGGGCGCAGCCTGACCGTCCTGAAGGATATCACCTTCCACCTCGAGCCGGGCGGGTTCCTGGCCATCGTGGGCCCCTCGGGCAGCGGCAAGACCACCCTCCTCGGCCTCCTCGCCGGGCTCGACCGGCCGACCTCGGGTGAAGTCCAGCTCGACGGCGCCGACCTCAACGCGCTCGACGAGGACGCGCGGGCCCGGCTCCGCGGCGAGAAGGTGGGCTTCGTCTTCCAGTCGTTCCAGCTCGTCCCCACCCTCACGGCCACCGAGAACGTGCAGGTGCCGCTCGAGCTGCGCGGCGAGCGGATCGACGGCCGCGCCGCCGAGCTGCTCTCCCGG
This sequence comes from uncultured Gemmatimonadota bacterium, assembly GCA_946480845.1. The sequence goes on along the minus strand of CAMLLJ010000211.1, from coordinate 3,809 downwards.
GTGGGGCTCGCCGGGCGCGGGCACCACTACCCGGCCCAGCTCTCCGGCGGCGAGCAGCAGCGCGTCGCCCTCGCGCGCGCTTTCGCCAACCGGCCGCGGATCCTCTTTGCCGACGAGCCCACCGGCAATCTCGACGCCCGCACCGGCCACATGATCGTCGAGCTGATGAGCGAGCTGAACCGCGACCTCGGCACCACCCTCGTGCTGGTGACGCACGACGCCGACCTCGCCGCCCGCGCGCACCGCACCATCCGCCTCGCCGACGGCGTCGTCGTGCACGATACCGCCGCATGACCTCGGCCGCGTTCGTCCTGCGCATGGCGTGGCGCGAAGGCCGCGCCGCCTTCCGCCGGCTCTTCCTGCTCACCGTGGCCGTCGCCGCCGGCGTGGGCGCGCTGGTCGCCATCAACTCCTTCACCGACAACCTCCGCCTCTCCGTCACCCGGCAGGCGCAGACCCTGCTCGGCGCCGACCTCGCCTTCCAGGGGCGCCGGCCGCTCCCCGAGCGGGTCGAGGCGCTGATCGACTCGCTCGACGGCGAGGTGGCCCGCGTCGTCACCCTCGGCGCCATGACCTACGTGCCGCGCACCTCGGGCGCCCGGCTGGCGCAGGTCTCGGCGGTGCGCGGCCGCTATCCCTTCTACGGCGGCATCGTCACCGCGCCCGCCACGGCGTGGGCGCACCTTCAGCGCGGGCGCAACGCCATCGTGGACCCGTCCCTCCTCGCCGCACTCGGCGCCGAGGTGGGCGACTCGCTCTCCATGGGCGAGACGCGCTTCCACATCATCGGCACCCTGGTGAGCGTGCCGGGCGACGTGGGCATCCGCTCCGCCTTCGGCCCGCGGGTCTTCGTGTCGGGCCGCTACCTCGAGGAGACCGGCCTCCTCGCCTTCGGCTCGCGCGCGGAGTACGAGGCGTACCTCAAGCTCGACGACGCGGGCAGCGCGCAGGCGATCGCCACGCGCTACCGCCCCGAGCTCCGCCCCGAGCGGATCCGCATCCGCACCGTGAGCGACGACCGCGAGCGGCTCGACGGCGCGCTCACCCGCCTCGGCAACTTCCTCGGGCTGGTCGCCCTCGTCGCCCTCCTGCTCGGCGGGCTCGGCGTCGCGAGCGCGGTGCACGTCTTCATCCGCCAGAAACTCGAGACGGTGGCGGTGCTCCGCTGCCTCGGCGCCACCTCCGGCCAGGTCTTCACCATCTACCTCGTGCAGGCCGCCGCGATGGGCCTCCTCGGCAGCGTGATCGGCGCCGCCCTCGGCATCGGCGTCCAGCAGGCGCTCCCCGCCCTCCTCGCCGACCTCCTGCCGGTGGACGTCAGCACCGCGCCCTCGTGGCGCGCCGTCGGGCTCGGCGTGGGCACCGGGCTCTGGGTGTCGCTGGTCTTCGCGCTGCTGCCGCTCCTCGCGGTGCGGCGCGTGCCGCCGCTCGCGGCACTCCGCCGCGACTTCGAGCCCGCCGCACGGCGCCGCGAGCCGGCAACGCTGCTCGCCTTCCTCCTCCTTGCGGCGAGCGTCGTCCTGCTCGCCTGGGCGCAGGCGGGCAACTGGTACTGGGGCCTCGCCTTCAGCGGGGCGATCGGCGGCGCCATCGCGCTGCTGGCGCTCGCCGCGGCGCTGCTGGTCCGGCTCGCCCGCGTGCCGCTGCCCGGACGCTTCCCCTACGTCTGGCGGCAGGGCGTCGCCAACCTGCACCGCCCCGCCAACCAGACGACGATGGTGGTGCTCGCCATCGGCTTCGGCGCCTTCCTGCTGGCGACGCTCTTCCTGGTGCAGAACAGCCTGCTCCGCGAGCTGAGCCTCACCGACGACGGCCGCGCGCGGCCCAACTTCGTCTTCTTCGACATCCAGCGCGACCAGGGCGACCAGGTCGAGACCGCGCTCCGCCGGGCCGGCGTCCAGCCGCTGCCGCCGGTGCCGCTGGTGCCGATGCGCATCGCCTCGCTCCGGGGCCGGCCGGTGAGCGTCATCACCGCCGACACCACCGCCGAGCGGGACACCACCGTACCGCAGCCGGCGGGGTGGGCGCTCCGGCGCGAGTACCGCTCGACCTATCGCGACACGCTGGTGTCCTCGGAGCGGCTCATCGCGGGCAGGCACTGGACCCCGTCCCCCCGCGCGCGCGGCGAGCCGGTCCCCATCTCCATCGAGCGGGAGCTCGCCGCCGACCTCGGCGTGGGCCCCGGCGACGAGATCGTCTGGGACGTGCAGGGCGCCCGGGTGCCGAGCCGGATCGCCAGCGTGCGCGAGGTGGACTGGGCGCGCTTCGAGCCCAACTTCTTCGTGGTCTTCGCCTCGGGAGCGCTCGAGGCGGCGCCGCAGTCGCTGGTGACGATGGCGCGCATCGACGACCCCGCGCTCCGCGGCACCCTCCAGCGCGGCATCGCCGAGCGGTTCCCCAACATCACGTCGCTCGACCTCACCATGCTGCAGGCGGCGATCGAGCGGCTGATCGGCCGGGTGACGCTGGCCATCCGCTTCATGGCGCTGTTCACGCTCGCCACCGGCGTCATCGTGCTGATCGGCGCCGTCGCCACCAGCCGCTACCAGCGGGTGCGCGAGGGCGCGCTGCTCAAGACCCTGGGGGCCACGCGGAAGCAGGTGCTCCGCATCGTGTTCGCCGAGTACCTGTCGCTCGGGCTGCTGGCGGCGGCGGTGGCGGTGCTGCTCTCGGTGGGCGCGGGCTGGGCGCTCTCGCGCTTCCTGTTCGACGTATCCTTCGACTTCCCGGGCGGCGCGCTGCTCGCGGTCGTGGGGCTCACGGCAGCGCTCACCGTCGGCGTCGGGCTCTGGGGGAGTCTCGAGGTGGTGCGCCGCACCCCGCTCGACGTCCTGCGCGCCGACGCGGGGCTGTGATCCCGTCCCGGAACGGCATACCTTACCGCCCATCCATCACCGGGGAACCCGCATGCTCGCCATCGACCTGACCGGGAAACGCGCCTTCGTCGCCGGCGTCGCCGACGACGGCGGCTTCGGCTTCGCCATCGCCAAGGCGCTGGCCGAGGCCGGGGCGAGCGTCTGCGTCGGCACCTGGCCGCCCGCGCTCGGCATCTTCCAGAAGCTGCTCGAGCGGGGGAAGATGGAGGAGTCGATGCAGCTCCCGGGCGGCCGCAAGCTCGAGTTCGAGCGGATCTATCCGCTCGACGCGGCGTTCGACACGATGCAGGACGTGCCGGCCGAGGTGATGGAGAACAAGCGGTACAAGGAGCAGGGGGACTTCACCGTGGCGGGCGTGAAGGAGCGCCTGCGCGCCGATTTCGGCGAGCAGGGGCTCGACATCGTGGTGCACAGCCTCGCCAACGGGCCCGAGGTCAAGAAGCCGCTGGTGGACACCAGCCGGCGTGGGTACCTCGAGGCGGTGAGCGTGAGCGCGTACAGCAACATCGCGCTGGTGCGGGAGCTGGCGCCGATGCTCCGGGCGGGGGGATCGTTCCTGTCGCTCACGTACATGGCCGGCGAGCGGGCGATTCCCGGGTACGGGGGCGGCATGAGCTCGGCCAAGGCAGCGCTCGAGGCGGATACGCGGACGCTGGCGTACGAGGCGGGGCGGCGGTGGGGAGTGCGGATCAATGCGATCAGCGCGGGGCCGTATGCGTCACGCGCGGCGAGCGCGATCGGGTTCATCGACATGATGATCCGGTATTCGGAGGCCAATTCGCCGCTCACGCGGAAGCTCGAGGCGGAGGATGTGGGGAGGACGGCGGCGTTCCTCGCCAGCCCGCTCGCGGCGGCCATTACGGGGAGCGTGGTGTACGTGGACAACGGGTATCATGCGATGGGGATGGCGGTGAAGGCGGAGGCGCTGGAGGG
>CAMLLJ010000210.1 GCA_946480845.1 uncultured Gemmatimonadota bacterium | reverse complement strand
GACCACCCTGAACGAGGTCCCCATGCGCCAGGCCGGCCGCGCCGCACTCCGTGCGACGCTCGTGCTCGCGATTGCCGGATGTGCGGACGCCGCACCGGTGTCGCCCAACGTAGTCCCGGCCGACCTGTCGGGCACCTGGGAGCTGGGCGCTTCCCTCGCCACCGGCGATGGCGGCCGGCCATGCACTACCGACGGGACCGCCACGATCGCCCAGTCGGGAAACCGGATCGAGGGCGCCACCAGCAGCACGATCACCTGCCGGCTCCCCGAAGGCACCGTGAACCTCACCGGCTTCGGCAGCATCGACGGCGGGGTGAGCGCGGGCTCGGTGAGCTTCAGCGATGCCGAATGCGAATACCACGGCGCGGTCAAGTCGGCGCAGGCGATGGGCGGTGCAGCGACCTGCTCCATCTTCGTGGGCGGCGCGCTGCGCGCCTACGCCGGCTCCTGGGAGGCCCACCGGGCGGCGGACTGAGCCGTCAGTCCAGGCGCCGGCAGCGCTGGGCAACCGCGCGGACGATGCCGCCGGGGCCCGCACGGAGCACGTGCACCTCGAGATCGTTCCGCTCGGCGGCCGCGCGGACCCGATCGCAGGCGGCGTGGCTCACGAACGAGACCTCGCAGACCACGACCGCGCCGGCCGGGAACCGGTCCGGCAGCTTCCCGTTCGCCTCGTACACGGTGACCTCCGCGCCCGCCTCGCGGAGCGCATCAGCCATCGCCTCGCGCACGCCGGCGCGGTCCTGGCCGGTGCAGAGCACGATGTCGAGCCCGGCCAGCAGGTCCGCCGGCCACCCGGTTTCGGCCGGCTCGAGGAGAGGTTCATCGCGGCCGGTATCCGCTCCGGCTCGCAGCCTGGCGAGCTGCACCTGCAGGCCGCGGGCGTAGCGCTCGAGTCTGTCGTTCTCCAGGCGGAGCGGAGCGTTCTCCGCTTCCTGCGCCTCCGCGCGCTTGCGCCACCGCTCCCGCCCCAGCCGCGCCTGCATCGCCTCGACCGTCAGCCGTCGCGATTCGTCCCGGGCCCGGTCGAGCTCCCCGAGCTTTCGCCGGAGCTGCTCCCGCAGCGCGGTCACTTCGCGCGCGTCCTCCCCCGATCTCGCAGCGCGGTGATCTGACGGCGGCGGGACCGGCGCGGCGGGCGGCGGCCCTGTCTCCGTCCCCGCTGGCTCGCCGCGCTGCACCTCCCCGGCTTCCCCCGCGTCCACATCAGCCGCGAGGCTCCGCACCACCATCGCCCATACCCGCAGCGCCGAGCCGTCCTCGCGCCACCAGGCCTGCGCGTGCGCATGTGCGTCGGCCCAGGTGAGCAGGCCTGCCTTCCGCGCATGATGGAACAGCTCGCGCGTGAGGGGCCGCGCCGCATCGTCGAACAGGCCGTGCCTCCAGCGCGAGGCCAGCAGCGCCGCCGCGATCGCCGCGATGACGGGCGGCGGCGCGTCCCGCACTACCCACGCCTTCCACCGCCGTATCATCGACGGCAGTGGCAGGTCGGCGTGGGGGACGTCCAGCCACTCCGCGGCCATGGCGGGGGCGATCAGTCCGGGCAGCCCGTGCAGGATCATCCGGCCGAGGTCGGCCACGTGGTCGAGGGCATCCGGCCCCTCGAGGCGCGGGTCGGCAGCGACGAGGGTGCCCGCCTTCGCGATGGTGCGGCCGTCGTGCGAATCGAGCGCGGCATCGAGGATGCCCGCGAGCGGCACGAGGAGCGGAAGCGCGATGGTGGACTGCGGATGCGCGGCCAGCTCGTCCGCGGGAACGAAGCTGTCGTCGTCCGCGCCGCCGCCGGACGCCTCGCCGCTGGCGGCCTGCTCCGCGAGCGTCCAGCGAAGCTGCTCCCGGTCCCGCCCGGGCACCCGCTCGAACCGGGCCTCGTGCGCGTCGTCGGCCTCGACGAAACGGGTCCAGGCGACCTCGGCGATGCGGGCGCCCATGGGCCAGTCGCCCTCGTCCAGGCCCAGCTCCAGCTCGCGCACCACGCCGCCCGCGACGCGGAGCGTCGCAAACCCCTGGCCTGCGCCTTCGGCCAGCGTGAACTCGACGTCGCTCAGCTCGAAGCGGATGGGCGACACCCTCGGAGCGTCGGCGGGAACGGCGATCTCCAGCAGGACACCCTCCGCGGACTCGAACCGCGAGGCGATGCGCGCGCTCGCAAGCTGGGCCCGCATCGCAACGAAAGGCTCCTCCCCGCCATCGGTCAGGCGCGCGAGGAGGAGCGTTTCATCCGGAGAGGCGAGCGGGAGCATCCGGTACAATACCGACGCCCGCTCGGCGGGCGCCAGCGGGCGTCAGCGGGAGGCGCGCTTCTTGACGCTCCGGCGTGCCGACTTCTTCGCGGGGACCTTCGCGCCCTTCTCGCGCGCCTCGGAGAGGCCGATCGCGATCGCCTGCTCGCGGCTCTTCACCCGTCCGCCGCGCCCGCCCTTGCCGCTGCGCAGCGTGCCGCGCTTCCGGCGCCGCATCGCGCTCGCGACGCTCCTGGTCGCGGCCTTCCCGTATTTCTGCTTGCCCGACTTCGCCGACGTCCGCTTCTTGGTGCCCATGATGCCTCCGTGACTGGAGTGGCGGGATTGCGACTTCGCCAGTCACGGTAATGCCTCGCGGCCCGCGCGGGTGTGACAGGGCGCACGGTCACCCTTCGCCGATCACCTCCAAAAACGCGCGGTCCCACGCGGCGGGGATGCTCTCGCGCGGCGAGTAGGGCCCCGGCTCGTAGGCACGGGAGGAGATGCCCGCGAAGCTCCGCTCGGTGATATGCCAGTCCTGGCGATTGGTCACGTCCCAGAACTCGACGGCGTCGTCGGGATTGAAATCGGGCCGGCCGAACGAATCGGGATGGAAGAGCCACTCGCACGACACCTTCGTCCGCCCCGGCGCCTCGGGCCAGAGCGTGTAGTACACCACGTAATCGGGGTGGATGCTCAGCATCAGGTTGGGGAAGATCGTGTAGTAGTACGCGCGCTGGCGGTCCGCCTCGGGCAGGGTGCCGAGCGGGACGCCGCAGGCGCGGCCCGTCATCGTCATGCTGCGGTTGGGCTCCGAGATCATCATGTAGCCGCCCAGCACGGTCCCCTCGACCAGGTCGTTCGCGCCGCTGGTGTAGGGCATGAGGCCGGACAGCTCGGGATGGATCACCGGGCAGTGCAGGCACTCGGAGTAGTTCTGGAACACGAGCTTCCAGTTCGAGGCGACGGCATAGTCGATGCGCCGGCCCGCACGCAGGGTGCCGAGGTTGAATCGGCTGAATCGCCCCATCAGCGCCGCGTACGCCTGCTCGAACGGCTCGGGCTCGGCGCCCAGATGGATGAACAGGAATCCCTCCCATTCGTGCAGCGCCACCGCCTTGAGCGGAAACTCGGCCTTGTCGAAGCCTTCGGCCTCCTGCATGTGCGGCGCACCGACCAGGCGGCCGTCGGTCGCGTAGGTCCATGCGTGGTACGGGCACTGGATCGTCTCGCCGAAGCGCCCCTGCTCCTGCTCGCAGATCCGCGTGCCGCGATGCCGGCAGACGTTGTAGAAGGCGCGCAGTACGCCCTTCCGGTCCCGGAGCACGATGAGGCTCTCCTTCCCGATCGCCTGCAGGAAGTACGCGCCGGGCTCCGCGAGCCGCTCGGCGCGCCCGATGCAGAACCACCGCGTCTCGAGCAGGTGCTCCTGCTCCCGGGCATAGACCTCGTCCGAGGTGTAGTAGCGCGCCGGCAGCGTGCGGGCGCCCTGGAGGAACGACTGCGTGGTCGCAAGGAACGAGCTGGTCATGGCAATCGACTCCCGGTTCGACGTCTGCTGATCATCCGATCTCATGCTTCGGCCGCGCGGTGTCCCGCAGCACCGCCCGGGCCGCCAGTCTGCCGGCACCTCCCGCGATGCCGCCGCCCGGATGGGTGCCCGAGCCGGCGAGGTAGAGATCGCCGACCGGCGTGCGGTGGTGCCCCCAGCCCGGAACGGGCCGCATGAAGAGGACCTGGTCCAGGCCCATTTCGCCGTGGTAGAGACTGCCCTCGGTGACGCCGTATTCGGTCTCGAGGTCCTTCGGCGTCATCACCTCGCGGTGGATGATGGCCGACCGCAGGTTCGGTGCGTACTGGGCGAGGCATTCCACCACCCGGTCGCCGAGCGATTCGCGGTTCGCCGCGTCCCACTGGCCCTGCTTCAGGCGGTACGGCGCGTACTGCATCCACACCGACATGACGTGCCGTCCCGGCGGGGCGAGCGACGGGTCCGCGAGCGAGGGAATGACCGCCTCGAGGTACGGTGCCCGGGACACCGCGCCGTACTTCGCGTCGTCGTGCGCGCGTTCCAGGTAGTCGAGGCTCGGGCTTATCGAGATGACGCCCCGGAGCAGCCGGTCGTCGGTGCCCGCGCCGGTGAATCGCGGCGCCTCGCCGAGGGCGAGATTCACCTTGGCCGCTACGCCGC
>CAMLLJ010000209.1 GCA_946480845.1 uncultured Gemmatimonadota bacterium | reverse complement strand
CGGCGAGCGGAAGCGACGCCTTCGCGCTGGAGACGAAGGCCGAGGCGAAGGGCGACGGGTGGGAGCTGACGGGGCGGAAGTTCTGGATCACCAACGGCGGCGAGGCGGAGTTCTTCATCGTCTTTGCCAACACCGACTTCTCCAAGGGCTACAAGGGCATCACCGCGTTCCTGGTGGAGCGCAGCTTCCCCGGTTTCCGGGTGGGCCGGAAGGAGGACAAGCTCGGCATCCGTGCCTCGAGCACCACCGAGCTGATCCTCGAAGGGTGCCAGGTGCCTGCCGGGAACGTGCTCGGGCCGGTCGGCCAGGGGTACAAGATCGCCATCGAGACGCTGAACGAGGGGCGCATCGGGATCGGCGCGCAGATGATCGGCGTCGCCCAGGGCGCGCTCGCGGCGGCAATGAACTACGTGAAGGAACGGCGCCAGTTCGGCAAGGCCATCGCCGAGTTTCAGGGCGTCCAGTTCCAGCTCGCCCAGATGGCCACCGATATCGAAGCTGCCCGGCTGCTCGTCTACAACGCGGCCCGCCTGAAGGACGCGGGACAGCCCTTTGCCCAGCAGGCGGCGATGGCCAAGCTGTTCAGCTCGCAGGTCGCCGACCGGGTGACGTCGAACGCCCTCGAACTCTTCGGCGGGTACGGCTATTCGAAGGAGTTCCCGGCGGAGAAGTTCTACCGCGACGCCAAGATCGGGACGATTTACGAGGGTACGAGCAATATGCAACTGCAGACGATCGCGAAGACGCTGCTCAAGTAGGAGTCCGGCCCCCGATCTCTGGGGGCCGAACTCGGCGCAGCCACCTTGACTGTCTGGTCAGTCAAGGTGGCATCACAGCATTGCCAAACGTTCCCGGCCCATTTTCCGTACAGGGTGAAGGCGACCCGGTGCAGATCTTGCCCTCTTGCATGCGGCGGATCGACCCGTCCTGGGGGGCCGCGGTCAAGAGACGGAGGACATTGAGGTTGCGGAACTGCCTTGTGCGGGATTGTGGTGCATCTCTTGCATTGGAATCGGCCGGAACGCCCTCCGGCTGTTCACACCGCTCGACACCTGACGCAGACATCCTTCGCCCGGAGCCTGATTCATGACCCTTCGCTCTGCCGCCTGGCGCCGTCCCATCCCCGGCCTCGGCCTCCTGGCCGCGGTACTGGTATTTCCGGTGGCGCCGGTGCAGGCCCAGAGCGAAGCGGACGAGGTCCGTGCGTCCGTGGCCACCTGGTGGGAGACGGCGTCGCGGCAGGCCCCGGGCGATTGGGGCATCGCTGTGGCGGACGAAACCGGCACGCTCATCTGGGCGCTCGAAGCCGACCAGCCCATGGTGCCGGCGTCCACGGTCAAGCTCTTCACCACCGGGTTCGCGCGGAGTGTCCTCGGCAGTGACGCCCGGCGCCCGACCCGCGTCGTCGGAACGGGACAGGTGAACACCGCAACCGGACAGTGGGTGGGGGACTGGGCCCTCGAGCTCAACGGGGACGTGACCCTCGAGCGCGGCGCCGGCTACGGACCCTCGCTCTACGACCTCGCCGCCCAGATGTATTCGCAGGGCATCCGCCGCCTGAGCGGGCCGTTCGAGGTCACCAGCGCCGCCGGGCCGGCCGACGCCCGGTGGCCCTCGGCGTGGGCCAGCCGCCACCGCGGCCGCCTCTTCGCGCCGCTGGTGGGCCCGCTTACCCTGCACGAGAACGTCGTCTGGTTCACCATCCGTCCCGGGAAGATCGGCCAGCGCGCCCAGCTGGTGCAGGCGGCGCCGTCCGGCGTCGAGACGCTGGTCCGGATCACGGCCGTCACCCGCGCCGGCCGCCGCTCGCGGCTCCGCTTCATTGCCCAGCCCAACGGGAGCTGGGTGATCAGCGGCACGATCGGCTCGCGCGCAGGCGCCCGGCGCTACAGCGCCACCGCCTCCAGGCCGGCGCTGGTCCTCGAGGCCGCCTGGGCCTCCGCGCTCAAGCGCGCCGGCATCGAATGGGTGAAGAAGTCCTTCCCCAGCACCACCGGCGCCGGCGCGGCCCCGACCGTGCTCGCCGAGGTGACCTCGCCCACCCTCGACTCGGTGGCGAGCGAGGTCAACCGCCGGAGCCTCAACATCGGGGCCGAGCTGCTGCTGCAATGGGCGGCCGGCCGCGGCCCGGAGGCGCCCGCCGCGCTGGCCGACCATGTCCGCACGATCACCGGATTGGGCGAGCACATGCAGCTGGTGGATGGCAGCGGGCTCTCCGGCCAGGACCGGGTATCGCCGGCCACCTTCGTGGCCTACCTGGCGAAGTTCCCCCACACCGCGGCGGGCCGGAACTTCCCCCAGCTCCTGCCGGCCAACGGGAGCGGCACCCTGCGCCGGCTGCGGGACGGCCTCCCGGAGGCGGGCGTCGTGCGCGCCAAGACGGGCACGCTCAACGACGTCACCACCGTCGTCGGCTACCTCGGGCGGTCGAAGGGGACGCTGCTGGTCTCGCTGATGTACAACGGGAAGAAGACCACCGCCGCCCGCAAGCAGCAGTGGGAGCTGTTCCGCCGGCTCGGCGCCGACGGAGTCGCCATCCCGGCGATCGCCGACTCGCTGGTGGATGGCGAGCTCCAGCTCGGTGGCGAATCGCGCGAATAGCCGCCCGCCGCCAGGCCTGAACCAGCCGCCCCGGAAACCGGGGCGGCTGGTTCGTTTCTAGGCCGAGCGCCTCCGCGTCCCCGCCACCACCAGCACCAGGCCGCCCACCAGCGCGATTCCGCTCAGGATCGGGGAGATGGGCACCCGGTCCTCGGTCTCGGCGGTCGCCTCGATGGGCCCGACGTCGAGCACCTTCTCGCGCCTGGTGAACGAGAATCCGCCGGTCACGAAGCCGAAGATGCCGAGGGCGATCAGGATGATGCCGAGCAACGTGGCCACTTTCATCGAATCCTCCGGGAGGGGGTCCGGGAATCATACGCCGCGGCCGGATGGCTCGCCATCGGCGGGGCAGGTAAGTTGAGGGCCTTCCCACGCACACCCAGAGGGCTAGCCATGCTGCAGAAGGACACACCGGACCACCACGACGGCGAGCTGGTGATCCGGCTCTATGAGCTCCGGCGCGAGCCGGTGATGCGCGAATCCCGCGCCGCGATCATCTCGAAGTACTGGCCCGCTTCCGTGGAGGAAGCCACCGAGGTGCTGAAGCCAGACCACCCGATGAACGCCGCGTACCGCCAGGTCAGCTCCTACTGGGAGATGGTGTACGGGATGGCCCACGCCGGGATCGTCCATGCCGACTACCTGATCGAGCACAACACGGAAGGCCTGTTCGTCTTCGCCCGGGTGCAGCCCTTCCTCGAGGCGATCCGCGGCCTGGGCTTCCCGCGCGCCTTCCGCCATGCCGAGTGGGCGGGTACCCAGACCGAGACGGGGCGCCGCCTGGTGGAGGAGTTCCGCGGCCGGATCGCGCGAAGGCAGGCAGCCCGTGCGTCCTGACGCGCTGGAGTTCCTCAAGCGGCTGCTCGACGCCCCGGGTCCCTCGGCGTTCGAGCGCGAGCCCGCCCGCCGCTGGCGCGCCGAGGCCGCGACGCTCACCGACCAGGTGGACGTGGATGTGAGCGGGAGCTCCTGGGCCACGCTCTCCGGCGAGGGGACGCACCGGCTGGTCCTCGCCGGCCACATGGACGAGATCGGCGTGATGGTCTCCCACGTGGACGACGACGGCTTCCTCAGCTTCGACGCGATCGGCGGATGGGACGCGCAGGTCTTCGTGGGCCAGCGCGTAGTGTTGCTCGGGAGGGGCGGCAGCGTCCCGGGGGTGATCGGGAAGAAGGCGATTCACCTGATGGAACGCGAGGAACGGGAGAAGGCCTCGCGGATCGAGGAGCTCTGGATCGACATCGGCGCCGCCAGCCGCGCCGAGGCGCTGGAGCGGGTCCGGGTGGGCGATCCGGGCGTGCTCGCCTCGAGCGTCGCCGAATTCCCCAACGGCCGCCTGGTGAGCCGCAGCATCGACAACCGGATCGGCTCGTTCATCGTGCTCGAGGCGCTCCGCCTGCTGCGTGACGGTCCGCCGCCGCGGGCGACGGTGACGGCGGTGGCGACGTCGCGGGAGGAGATTTCCTCGAACGGAGGAGGCGCCCGGCCGCTCGCCGTGCGTCTCGACCCGACCGTCGCCGTGGTGGTGGACGTCACCCACGCCACGGACATGCCGGGCATGGAGAAGCGCCGCTACGGCGACTACCGGCTGGGCGGCGGCCCGGTGCTCTCGCGCGGCGCGGCGGTGAACGACCGGGTCTTCGAGCTGCTGGCGGAGGCCGCGGAGGCCGAGGGGATTCCGTGCGCGGTCGAGGCGGCGGGGCGGGACACGCGCACCGATGCGGAGGGGATCTTCAACGCGGGGCGCGGCATCGCGACGGGACTGGTGTCGGTGCCCAACCGCTACATGCACAGCCCGAACGAGATGGTGGC
>CAMLLJ010000208.1 GCA_946480845.1 uncultured Gemmatimonadota bacterium | reverse complement strand
GCGGACGTCCGGCGCCGGCTGGGCGAGCTGCATCTGCAGCACGATGTGCTGGTTGCGGTGGGCGTACGGCGGCCGGCCGGCGAGGCACTCGAAGAGCACGGCGCCCACCGCGTAGATGTCGGAGCGGGTATCGAGGTCGGGCGCGGCGGCCGCCTGCTCGGGGCTCATGTAGCCGGCGGTGCCCACGGTCATGCCGGTGGCCGTCACCCGGTCGTGGGCCAGCGCCTCGATGGCGCGGGCCACGCCGAAGTCCACCAGCACGGCGCCCTTCGCCGAGATGATGACGTTCTCCGGCTTCACGTCGCGATGCACGATGCCGTGCGCGTGCGCGTGGCCCAGCGCGTCGAGCAGGTCGGAGCCGACCCGGGCGGTGTCGGCGACGGTGAGGTGCATCTCGCGATTGATGCAGGCACGGAGGGTGGGCCCCTCGATCATCGGCATCACGTAGTACACGAGCCAGTCCTGCTTCCCCGAGTCGAGCACCGGCGCGATCAGCGGGTGCGCGACGCTCGAGGCGAGGCGGATCTCCCGGAGGAACCGGTCGGCCATGGCGCTCAGCTGCAGCTCGGGATGCAGCACCTTGAGCGCCACGGCCTCGCCGGCCTGGTTCCGCGCGAGATAGACGCGTGCCGCGCCTCCCCGGCCGATCTCGCGCTCGACGGCGTACTTGTCGGCGAGGGCGTCCCGGACGAGCGGAAGGAGGTCGCGGGCCATCGGCTACTTCTTCTTCACGAAGATCGTGCAGGGCACGGTGCTGGTCGAGCCCGAGTCGGACTCCTGGCATTCGACCGTGAGCGCGGCGTACGGCACCGTGCTGGTGGAGCCCGAGTCCGGCGGCGGCAGGACCTTGAAGCTCACCGTCGTCCCCGAGTCGAGGCCGATGCAGGGGACGTTCGACGTGGAGCCCGAATCGGTGCAGGTGCCTGCCGGCGCCTCGGCCGTCATCGCGGACGAGGTGGACTGGAGCCCATCGGTGGTCCCGACCGGGGGCCTGTTCACGCTGTCGCCACATCCGATCAGCAGCACCACGAGCGCCGACGCCGCCCCGGACAGCCACTCCGCTCGCATTCGCATTGGCTTACCCTCCCCTCCTGGTGAACCTGCGCAGCCGTGCCTCCGCGTACGGCACGACCAGTCCCCTGAGCGCGATCTGGTTGGCCGGCACCCGCACCGGCCGCAGGATCTGCGCGTAGACCGCTCCGGCGGAATCGGATTCTCCCAGGCGCTCCCATGCGTCGGCAAGGAGCCAGCGCATCGTGAGCGTCCCGGGCCGGTCGAGCGCTGCGTTGTCGTGCTCCCCGGCCTCGGCATGCGCGGCCAGCAGCTGGACCGCCTCGCGCGGCGCGCCGCGGGCCAGCGCGATCTGGGCCCGCACCACGTCGGGCCCGCGCTCGAGGATCCGCCGGTCGAGCGGGGAGGCCGCGGACAGCGTTTCGAGGAGCGCCGCGGCGGCCGCCGTGTCGCCCCGCGCCGCCAGCCAGCGCGCCCGGAGCAGCACGCCACCTGCGGATGTATCACCCTGCAGTGACGCGGGCAAGGGGCCGGGTGCCCGGTGCGAGGCCGCCGCGAGCAGCAGCCGTGCCTGGCCGTACCAGCGTGCTTCCGGGCCAGCCGCGCCGCGCATCGCCTCGTCGAGCGTGCGCTCCGCCGCCTCGGGGCCCGCGCGCACCGCGCGCGCGGATGCCAGGGTGCCGGTGGCCTGCATGCGCACCCAGCCCGGGACCGCCGGATCCGTCCGCACCGCGGCACCCGTGCTCTCGGCTGCCGCCCAGTCGCCCGCGGCGGCCGCGTCCAGCAGGCGGGCGTAGAGCGCATAGTTCCCGGCCAGCCGTGGGTAGTACACGCGCGCCGAGTCGAGCCGGCCCATCTCGGCGAGCATGATCGCCGCGTTGAGGAGCTGGGGCTGCGCGTGCGCGTCGCCGAACCGCTCCAGCGCGATGGCGCGCCGGAAGTCGGCGAGGGCGTCTTCGTAGCGGCCCAGCGCGGAGAGGTAGAAGCCGCGATTGTTCCGCCCGCCCACCGACGACGGCAGCTCCTGCAGGTAGAGATCGTAGTTGTGCACGGCGCCCACGAGGTCGTACTCGAGCGCGTACGCGGCCTCGGCGCGGAGGCGGTGGAGCTGCGCGTCGTTCATGCGCTCGGGGCGCTCCAGCGCCTCGGACACCGCGAGCCGCGCCGAGTCGAGGTTGCGCGCCGTCACGTAGTTCATGCCCAGCGTCGCCCACGCGGTGGCGAACCCGGTGTCGAGGGCGACCGCATCCCGGAGCAGCGCGTTGCTGCCGTCGAGGTTGCCGCGCATCTGCAGGTCCACGGCGTCCACGTACTTGCGGAACGCGGCAAAGGACGGGGTCGCGGCCTGCCAGAGCGGCTTGTCGGCCTCGATGTCGCTGCGCCGGTCGCCCAGCTCGCGGCGCACCCGGCCGACCAGGCGCTGCACCACGGCCATCACCGTCGAGTCGGCCGCTTCGCCCGATTCCGTGGCGAGCGTGCGGCCCGACTCCGCGTCCACGGCCGATACGACGAGCGAGTAGTCGCCCGGGCGCACCCGATGGACGGCGCCCTCCACCACTGCCTTCACCGAGAGCCGGTAGGCGAGCTGCCGCGCGGTGTCGCCGCGGACGGCGGCCGTATCGGGGAGGCCGGCCTCGCGGAGCGCGGCGATGACCTGGCTCCGCGGCACCGTGGCGAGCCGGGAGGACTGGTTGAGCTCGGAGGTGACCAGGCTCTGGATCGCCGCGCGGAGGGTGCGGTCGTCGGCCGGGCCGTCGAAGTCGGCGACGAGGACCGGCGCGGGCTCGACCGCGGCCGCCGCGCTCCACGGACCGGAATCGAGCGCGATGGCGCCGAGCGCGAGGACGGCGGCGGCGGCGATGCGGCGCGCGCGGCTCCCGGTGGGCGCACCTTCCATCGTGAGGCCCGTGGGCGTCCGCACGGCGCCGGCCAGGTCGTCGAGCGCGCGACTCAGCTCGGCGGCGGTCTGGTAGCGGTCGCCGGGCAGCTTGGCCATGGTGCCGTCGATGACGGCCTGCACGCCGGCGGGGAGGTTGGGCCGGAGAATGCCGATCGGCGCCGGTGGCACGCTCCGGTGGCGCGCCTGGATCACCTGGGGCGTCGGGCCGTCGAAGGGCGGGGCGCCGCTCAGCATCTCGTAGAAGACGCAGCCGAGGCTGTAGATGTCGGACCGGCCGTCCACGTCGTCGCCCGCGCTCTGCTCGGGGCTCATGTACCGCGGCGTCCCGATGGCGAGCCCAGGAAGGGAAAGCCGGTCCTCCACCGAGACGTTGAGCGCGCGGGCGATCCCGAAGTCGGCGATCACCGCCTCTCCCGCCTCGAGCAGGATGTTCTCGGGCTTGATGTCGCGGTGCACGACACCCTGCCCATGGGCGTAGGCGAGGGCCGCGGCCGACCCGCGGGCGATCCGGACCGCCTCCGCCACCGGGAGGGCGCCCTCCCGGGAGAGCCGCTCCCGCAGCGATTCGCCGGCCACCCAGGGCATCACGTAATAGAGGATGCCGTCGGCGTCGCCGGAGTCGTAGAGGGGGAGGACGTGGGGGTGGGTGAGGCGGGCGGCGGTGCTGATCTCGCGGAGGAACCGCTCGGAGCCCAGGGTGGCCGCGAGCCGCGGCCGGAGCACCTTGAGCGCGACCCGGCGGTCATGGCGGAGGTCGTGCGCCAGGTAGACGGTGGCCGCACCGCCGCGGCCGAGCTCGCGCTCGATCGTGTACCGCCCGGCCAGGGCGGCCTGCAGGCGCTCCATCCACTCCGCCATGTACGGCTCGCGACTCGGGAGAACCGTTCGAACATACGACAGCGCACCGGGGGCGGCCAGAGCGCCGTCCCGGGCGGCCGGGGCTAGAGGATGTAGCGCCTCAGGTCGTCGTCGTTCACGATCGAGGTGAGCGTATCCCTGACCTTGGCGGCGTCGTAGACGATCCGCTTGTCGGGATGCTCGGGCAGGTCGAAGAGGAGCTGCTCCATGAGCGCGGCCATGACGGTGTGCAGCCGGCGCGCCCCGATGTTCTCCATCCGGTCGTTCGCCATGTAGGCCATCCGGGCCACCTCGGCGATGGCATCGGCGGTGAAGGAGAGCTCGACGCCCTCGGCCGCCACCAGTGCCTGGTACTGCTTCGTCAGCGCGTTCTCCGGCTCGGTCATGATCCGGATGAAGTCCTGCTCGGTGAGCGGCGTCAGCTCGACGCGGATGGGGAAGCGGCCCTGCAGCTCGGGGATCAGGTCCGAGGGCTTGGAGACGTGGAACGCGCCGGCCGCGATGAAGAGGATGTGGTCGCTCCGCACGTAGCCGTAGCGGGTCTGCACGGTCGAGCCCTCGACGATGGGGAGCAGGTCGCGCTGGACGCCCTCGCGGGAGACGTCCGGGCTCCCGCCCTGGGTCCGCTCGCCGGCGATCTTGTCGATCTCGTCGATGAAGATGATGCCGTGGTTCTCGACCCGGTCGAGCG
>CAMLLJ010000207.1 GCA_946480845.1 uncultured Gemmatimonadota bacterium | reverse complement strand
GCCTGGCGATGGATGTACCGCATCGTCCCGCCGTAGCCGGCCGAGAGCCAGCGGTCGAGCTCCGCGGCCCGGACGGAGGGATCGGGCCGGGCGATGCCGCAGGCGATGAAGCCGAGCTCGAGGGCCCACGCCTTGATCGTGGCGGCGTCGGCGGTCATGCGGGGGGCGAGGGGGCCTCGCCGGTGATGAGTCGCGCACCGCGGGAATAGGTGAAGTACGAAATCGCCCATTCGATCAGCACGATGACGCGGTTGCGGAAGCCGATCAGGAAGAAGATGTGGACGAAGATCCAGAGCAGCCACGCAAGGAACCCGGAGAAATGGGCGGGCCCGAGATCCGCGACTCCGCGTCCGCGGCCGATCACCGCGAGCTGTCCCTTGTCGAAGTAGCGGAACGGCAGGCGGGGCTCCGTGATGCCGCGTTCCTGACGGCGGAGGACGACCCCGACGTACTTGCCCATCTGGATGGCCACCGGGCAGGTCCCGGGCAGCGGAGCCCCGGTCTGGTGCGCGAAATTAGCCGCGTCGCCCAGGACGAAGACCTCCGGGTGTCCGGGGATGGAGCAGTCCGGCTGGACGATGACCCGGCCCTGCCGATCGATCGGGGCGCCGAGGGAGCGGAGCAGGGGGCTCGCGAGATTGCCGGCGGCCCAGATGACTGTCCTGGAGTCGATCTGCTCGCCTCCAGCAGTGACAGTGTCTTCACTGATTCCCGTCACCATCGTGTCAGTACGGACCTCGACCCCCAGTTTCCGCAGCTGTTTCGCCGCCTTCTCGCTCAGTTCCTCGGGGTAGGTGGCCAGCACCCGCGGCCCCGCCTCGATCAGCAGCACGCGCGCTTCCTTGGGGTCGATGTTCCTGAAGTCGCGCCGGAGGGTGTACTGCTTGATCTCGGCGATGGCGCCGGCCAGCTCCACCCCGGTCGGTCCGCCGCCCACCAGGACGAAGTTGAGCAGGGCGCGGCGCCGGGCCGGGTCCTCCTCCTGCTCCGCCAGCTCGAAGGCGAGGAGGATGCGGCGGCGGATCTCGAAGGCGTCCTCCAGGCTCTTGAGCCCCGGGGCGATGGTCTCCCATTCGGGGTTGCCGAAATAGGAGTGCCGTGCCCCGGTGGCGACCGCGAGGGCGTCGTAGCTGAGCGTCCGGCCGTCGTCGAAGTGGACCGTGCGCGACTCGACATCCACCCGGATGGCGTCGGCCAGGAGGACCTCGATGTTGGCGTGGTGCCGGAGGACGGCCCGGATGGGGGAGGCGATGTCGCCGGGGCTCAGGGCGGCCGTGGCCACCTGGTAGAGCATCGGCTGGAAGAGGTGGTGGTTGCGGCGGTCCACCACGGTGACGCGGATCGGCGTGCTGCCGAGCTTCTTGGCGAGGTTGAGCCCGGCGAAGCCGGCCCCCAGGATCACCACATGCGTCACAGCCGCATCGTCTCCCGGCGCCACCGCGCGAAGCGCATCACGTCCTCGATCGGCGGGACGGCGTCCTCGTCGGCGTACGCCGTGTACATGCGCCAGCGCAGGTAGGTGCGGTCGGGCAGCGGGAGGAACGGCGCACGGGCCCACCAGCCCCGACGCCGGAAGGCCCAGGCGGTACGCACCAGGTCGAGCGCCAGGCGCGGATCCACCAGCGCCCTGCCGGCAAGCCGGAGGGAGAGCGACGTCCACGATCCGCGATATCTCGGGTCGGCCACGGCCATGCCCGAATCTACACCGGACCATGCGCCGCCGGACCGTGCGTCGCACGACCCTCCACCGGCGTATATTCAGCCCCATGACGCTGACCTCCGCCGCGCCGGCGACGGGCTACCGGGACGAGTTCCCCATCTTCCGGCACTCCATCTACCTGAACAGCTGCTCGCTCGGGGCGCTCAGCGTCCGGGCCCGCGCCCGCGTCAACGAGTACCTGGACCTGTGGGAGGCGCGGGGCGCGGCGGCGTGGTACGACGTCTGGTGGGCGGCGCTCGACGATCTCCGGCTTCGCTACGGGCGGCTGGTGGGGGCGGCACCAGGCGAGATCGCGCTGCACGCCAACATCTCCGGTGCGTTGTCGGTGGTGGGGGAGTCGCTCGACTACTCGCGCCGGAACCGGGTGGTGGTGACCAGCCTCGACTTCCCGACCATCGCCTACCAGTGGCTCGCCAAGGCGGGCCGCAACGTCGAGGTCGTGGTGCTGGAGAGCCCCGACGAGACGCGGGTGCCGCTGGAGCTCTATGAGCGGGCCGTGGACGACCGCACGGCGATCGTGGCCACGAGCCACGTCTTCTTCACCAGCGGCGCCATCCAGGACGCGGCGGCGATCGCCGGCATCGCGCACCGGAAGGGCGCGCTCTGCCTGATCGACGGCTACCAGGCCGCCGGCCAGATCCCGGTGGACGTGAAGGCCCTGGGCGCCGATTTCTACTGCGCCGGCGGCCTCAAGTGGCTGATGGGCGGGACCGGGGTGGCCTTCCTCTATGCGGCGCCGGAGGTGAGCGCGAAGCTCTACCCCCAGGCCACCGGCTGGTTCGCCCACCGGGACCAGTTCCGCTTCGACACCCGCCGGCTCGAGTTCCACGACGACGCGCGCCGCCTGGAGACGGGCACGCCACCGCTCATGCCGGTCTATGCCCAGCGCGGCGGGCTCGAGATCCTGGAGGAGCTGGGCGTTCCCGAGGTCCGCCGGCTGACGGCGGAGCTCACCGAGGACCTGATCGAGCTGGCGCGGGCCGCCGGGCTCCAGCCCAAGGTGGCTCCCGAGGCGGCCGAGCGGTCGGCCATCGTGATGCTGCCGAGCGCCGATCCGCACGCCGACGTGGCGCGGCTGGCCCGGGCCGGCATCGTGACCGACGCGCGCCCGGGGCACGTGCGCGTGTCGCCCTACTTCTACAACGTGCCGGACGACCATCGCGCCATGATCGAGCAGCTCACCCGTGGACAGTAACGCGAAGCGCGCGCCCGGCGAGCCCCGCCGGCCGACCCAGGACGAGCAGCTCCTCGAGGGGCCGCAGCCCAAGGAGCCGACCGACCCGATCCTCCATTCCGACCCGTGGCTGGTGCTCAGGATCATGGGCGAGTTCGTCTGGGGCTTCGACAACCTCGCCGATGTGAAGGCGGGGGTCTCCATCTTCGGCTCGGCGCGCACCTCGCCCAACGACCCGCAGTACGGGCACGCGGTGGAGACGGCGCGGCTGCTGGCGCGGGCGGGAATCCCGGTGATCACCGGCGGCGGGCCCGGGATCATGGAAGCGGCCAACCGGGGCGCGTCGGAGGCCGGTGGCCTCTCGATCGGCTGCAACATCGAGCTGCCGTTCGAGCAGGGGTCGAATCCCTATCTCGACCGCAGCCTCAACTTCAAGTTCTTCTTCGTCCGCAAGACGATGTTCATCAAGTACGCGACCGCGTTCGTCGTCTTCCCGGGCGGGTTCGGCACCTTCGACGAGCTGTTCGAGGCGCTGACATTGATCCAGACCGGCAAGATCCGCCACTTCCCGGTGATCCTCTTCGGGAGCGAGTACTGGTCGGGCCTGGTGGAGTGGCTCACCGCGACGGTGGCGAAGGAGCGGAAGATCAGCGCACCCGACCTCAAGCTCTTCCACGTGACCGACGATCCGGCGGAGGTGCTGCAGATCGTGCGCAGCGCGCGGGAGACCAAGCCGCCGCTCATGACGGGCGATGGCGCGCGCGCCACGCCGCCGGTGGTGGGCGCGCAGCCGTCCACCCCCGACGCGACGCCCGCCGCGCCCAAGCGCCCCGAATAGCGAACCGACCCCGACCCAGGGCCCGTCATGACCCGTCCATCGGACCAGTACCTGCGCGGACAGCGGATCAATCCCGACGCGATCACCGGGAAGGAGTCCGCCGCCGACCTGATCGACAACGCCTTCCTCGCCTACAACGCGGGCCGGCTGCGCGAAGGGTGCGCGCTCTACACCCGGCTGATGCTCGAGCCGGACGTCACCGTCGGCATGACCCTCACCGGCGCCATGACGCCGGCCGGGCTCGGCATGAGCTGCCTCATCCCGCTGATGGAGGCGGGGTTCGTGGACTGGATCATCTCCACCGGCGCCAACCTGTACCACGACGCCCACTTCGCGCTCGGGCTGGCGATGCACCGGGGCACGCCGACCGCGGACGACGTGGAACTGCGCGACAAGGGCGTGGTTCGCATCTACGACATCTTCTTCGACTACAGCGTGCTCCTCTCGACCGACGCCTTCATCCGCGAGGTGTCGGCGCGCGAGGAGTTCCAGCGGCCCATGAGCAGCGCCGAGTACCACTGGCTGCTGGGCGGCTACATGAAGGAGCGGGAGCGCTCGCTCGGGCTCTCGCGGCGCTCGGTCCTCGCGGCGGCGCACGACCTCGACGTGCCGATCTACACCAGCTCCCCCGGGGACAGCTCGATCGGCATGAACGTCGCCGAGCAGGCGCTGGCGGGGAGCCGGCTGCGGTTCGACGTGAGCGCCGACGTGAACGAGACGGCGTCCATCGTGCTCGAGGCCAAGC
>CAMLLJ010000206.1 GCA_946480845.1 uncultured Gemmatimonadota bacterium | reverse complement strand
CGACGATCGCGGCGCCGCGCTCACCGACCTCGTGCACGGGCGCGCGCTGGTGGAGTTGGGCGATACGGCCGACGCGGCCGCGATGCTGAGACGCGCGCGCATCGCCCTGCGGCGGCTGGGGGATCCGGTGGGGGAGGCCGCGGCCCATGTCGCCCTCGGCGACCTGGCCGAGCG
Source organism: uncultured Gemmatimonadota bacterium (assembly GCA_946480845.1). Next base: position 4,308 of record CAMLLJ010000206.1, on the reverse strand, counting down.
GCGTGGGCTCAGGCACGACGCGGAGGCGCTCTACCGTGCGGGGCTCGCGCGGCTGTCGGGGCGCATCGCGCCGCCCGTGGCGGTGCAGCTTCGCTGGGGGCTGGCGCGGACGCTTCGCGCCGCCGGCCGCCTGGACGCCGCGGCGACGGAGCTCGAGCTGGCGATCGGCGCGATCGAACAGATGGCGGGCCCGCTCGCCGCCGCCGATCCCGCCACGCCCCTGCAGGGCCAGACCGGCGCGCTCTACGCCGAGCTGGCGCTGATCGAACATGCGCGGGGCAGGAACGCGGCCGCGTTCGCGACCAGCGAGCGGCTGCGCAGCCGCCAGATGCGCGAGCTGGTGGCTCGCGGCGCGGTGGCCCGGCCGGCGGGCGTGGACGCCCGCCTCGCCGAGAGCGAACGGCGGCTCCGCGGCCGCATGGTCGGGCTCGCCGGCGGCGGCGTCTTCTCCACCCGTTCGGCGCGCATGCGTGACGCGGCGGCCTCCCTGGCCGGTGCGGGGTCGGGGAAGGACCTGGCCGCGACCCAGTCCGCCTACGGCGAGCTGCTGGCACGGCTGGGCGCGTCGGCGCCGCAGTACGCGGCACTGCTCGTGCCGCCAAGCACCAGCCACCGCGACGTGTCGGCCCGGCTCAAGCCGGGCGAGGCCCTGCTCGAGTACATGGTCGGCGATTCGGCGACGCTGCTCTTCGTCGTCACCCGCGATTCGCTCCGCGTCTTTCCCATCGCCATCGGCCGGGACGATCTCGCCGCGGCGATCGACTTCGCGCGCGCCGCCATCACCCGCGAGCCGGCGGGGCGCACCCGCGAGCCGTGGGGCCCGCCGCTGCGCCGGCTGCACCGGCTCCTGATCGAGCCCGCGGAGGCCGCCGGGGCACTGCGCGGGATCGGCACGCTGATCTTCGCGCCGCACGGCGAGCTGCACTTCCTGCCCTTCGCCGCGCTGATGGCCCCGTCCGGCACGGCCGCCCCCTACCTGGTCGAGCGGTACGAGATCGCGTACGTGCCGTCCGCGGCAGTATGGACCCAGCTCGGCGCGCGAGCGCCCGCGCCGCCGAACGGCAAGGTGCTCGTGGTGGCGCCGTTCCCCGGCTCGCTGCCGGGGAGCCGCGATGAGGCGGCCGGCATCCGCCGCGTGTACGGCCGCGAGGCCACCGTGATGCTCGGCCCCCGGGCGACGCAGCGCGCCTTCGAGGCCGCCGCCCCGGCGTACTCGACGGTGCACCTCGCCACCTACGGCGTGCTCGACCGCCGGAACCCGCTGCTCTCCTACGTGGCGTTCGCGCCGGAGGCGGGCAGGGCCGGGACGGGCGAGCTGGCAGTCGAGGAGGTGTTCGGACTCTCGCTCCGCGCGCGGCTCCTGGTGCTGAGCGCATGCGAGACGGCGCTCGGCGCCGGCGTGGCGTCGGATGTCCCGCCGGGCGACGACTGGGTGGGGCTGGTGCGGGCGTTCCTCTTCGCCGGGGCGGACAACGTGATGGCGACCCTCTGGCCCATCGAGGACCGCTCGACGTCGCTCATCATCCCGCGCTTCTACGGAAGCTTCGCCGGCGGGAGCGCGTCCCGCTCGCTGGCGCTCGCGCAGCGCGCGGCGCTGCGTGACCCGGCGACGGCGGCGCCCAGGCACTGGGCGGCGTTCGTGCTCGTCGGTGCGGTGCGCTAGCGGGCGATGTGACCTGCGTCCTTTCGGCGCCGCCGCGCGCCGGGTACCGTGGGGCTCGAGCAGTTGCCCATCGCGCCCCAACCGGACGACGCCACGATGCCAGAATCCGCCAGTAACGCCTATGAAAACGCCCCCCTCGGCAAGAAGCTGAAGGAGCTGTACCAGCTTATCGACGGGATCGAGATCGCGATGTTCACCACCCGGCGCCAGGACGGCCGGCTGGTGTCCCGCCCCATGGCCACGCAGACCCAGGCCGAGGGGAGCGACCTCTGGTTCGTGACCGACATCGAGTCGCACAAGCTGGACGAGCTGGAGTTCGACCCCCAGGTGAACCTGGCCTACTACCGCGACCGCACCCGCGAATGGGTCTCGGTGAGCGGCACGGCCTCGGTCACGCAGGACCGCGGCGCGATCCACGAGCTGTACCGGAAGGACTGGAAGGCGTGGTTCGGCGACCAGGGCGGCGAGCGCGACGGCGGCCCCGACGATCCGCGCCTCGCGCTGATCTCCGTGGACGTGGACTCGGTCGTCTACCTGAAGGTGGACAAGCCCGCTCCGCTGGTGCTCTTCGAGGTGGCGAAGGGGATGATGACGGGGACGCCGCCGGACGTCGGGGCGCAGCGCAAGGTCAGTGGATCGGAGCTGGACCGGGGCGAGCGGCCATAGTCCGGTCCCACTTCCGCATCATCGCCACGAACGCGCGGACGATCGTCGGGTCGAACTCGATCCCCGCGCGGCTCTCGATGTACCCGATCGCCCGCTCCGACTCCCACGCCTCGCGGTAGGGCCGCTTCGTGCGCAGCGCGTCGTAGACGTCGCAGATGTGCACCAGGCGGCTCGCGTACTGCGCGCCGCGCGCATCGGGCAGCAGCGGATAGCCCCCGCCGTCGATGAAGATGTGGTGCTCGTACGCCACCACCGCCGCGATCTCCAGCGCGTCGGGGCTGTCCAGCAGCAGCTTGGCGCCGACGGCCGGATGGCGCTCCACCACCTTCCGCTCCTCATCGGTGAGCTTCCCCGGCTTGTTCAGGATCTCCTCCGGGATGCAAACCTTGCCGAGATCGTGCAGGAGGGCGGCGAAGCCGAGCGAGCGCACCGCGGCGGAACCCAGCTCGAGGAACTCGCCCAGCGCCATTGCCAGCACCGACACGTTCATCGAGTGGGTCGTGGTGTACTGGTCGAACTCCTTGAGCTGGAGCAGCGGCAGGACCATCGCCTGCTCCGAGTGCATCGCCAGCGAGAGCGAGCGCACCACGGCGTCCGCTTCGACGAGCGGCAGCCGGGAGCCGCTCCGCACTTCGTCGTGGATCCAGCCGATCGCCTCGCGCTCCTCGTGCAGGTTGTAGCTCAGCCGCGCGATGGCGGGCGCGGCCGTGCCGGGCATGCCCGGCGCCGGCGCGGTCCCGTCGCCGCCGGCGAGCGCCACGAGCCCGAGCCGCACGGGCGACTCCCCCGACTGCCATGCGTCGGCGCTGCTGGCCGCGCGGATCCCCACCCGGGCGGCGAGGTGCGCGAGCAGCCGCTCGAACTGCCCGAGCGCCACCGGCCCCGTGAACTCGAGGCGCTCGACGCCGACGCCCGCGAACCGCTCGCTCCATTCCCATCCCGCCAGCTCCGGCTCGACCTCGTCGCCGAACAGCACCTCCCCTGACAGGAAGGTGAAGCGGACGCGCGGGTCGCCGGCCTGCAGGGCCTCCAGGCGCTCATGCGCCAGCGCAGCCGCGCGCGCGGGCGCCGGATGGCCGTCGCCATAGAGCCCCATGGTGGCCAGGGCCTGCGACAGCGCGTGGAGGAAGGCCACCGGCTCGCTCACGGCTTCCCCCGGGCCGCCTGGCGGATCTCGGCATCGGGATGGCGGCGGGCGTACTCCAGCACGGGGGCGGCACGCGGCTCGTCGCCCCAGTGCCGCGCCAGCGCCGCCACCGCCGCGAGCAGCTCCGGCGACCTCGGCGCCAGCGGGTTGTGGAACCAGCGGCGCCGCACCGTGGCGAGGGCCACGAGCGTGCCCACCGATTCCGGCGCCCGGGCCCGCGCCAGCACCCGGACCGCATGCACGCGCACCGCCGACTCGCGCGCCACGTCGAGGGCCACGCGCTCCACGAGCGGCAGCGCTTCCATCGGGCACGCATCGGCGGCGGCGCCGAGCGCCAGCGTGACGATGCCGGCATCGGCATCGGCCAGGCCGATCAGGATGCCCTCAGTCCGGTTGGCTGCCGACCCGAGGAGCAGCTTGATTGCCTCGCGCCGGACCCGCACCTCCGGGTCGCGCGCCCACGACAGCGGCGAGAATCCCTCCGGCCACTCGGACCACTGCCCGATCAGCAGCAGCAGGTTGCGCTGCACGTACCACGGGGCGCCGGCCATGCGCCCTGCCGCCGCCGCGGCGCTCACCGGGCCCAGCGCCAGCAGGTGCTTGAGGATCGCCGCACGGGCCGAGCGGGCCGTGGCCTGTTCCAGCGCATCGAGCAGCGGGCCGGTTGCCTCGGCACCCAGATGGGACACCAGGATGGCGATGTCGCGATGGTCCGGCTCCGCGGCGCTGAGCTCGCCGCGGAGGCGCGCGTCCGTCGCCACGTGGGTCCAGATGCCCAGCACCTCGGCGCCGGCCGGCGCGGCCGCGAGCAGCTCGGCCAGGCGCCGGAGCC
>CAMLLJ010000205.1 GCA_946480845.1 uncultured Gemmatimonadota bacterium | reverse complement strand
GAGCGCCCGCCCGGCGAACACCGTCCCCCGGGAGATGGGCTGCGCCAGCAGCAGCTCGACGCCGCCATGTTCCGCCCCGAACGCGCCGGCCCCCAGCACCAGCCCGAGGAGCGGGAGCAGATAGAGGGCGAGCATCAGCAGCGATACCGCCGTCCGCACGAAGCCCTGCACCATGACCTGTCCGCTGGCGCCGAGCCCGGCCACGGCGATGGCGAGGGCCAGCAGCGCGAAGAGCAGGCCGAAGCACTGCACCAGCCGCGCGGCGACCGCGCTGCGCACTTCGGCCGCGGCGATGGCGGCGATGGCGTCAACCCGGGCGTGCATGCGGGGCTCCACGGTCACGGAGGGCTTCCCAGCTCACCATGCTGGCGGCGGGGACGCCGGCAGGGGGCGCTGCATGCGCGGTGATGTCGAAGTACATCGGTGTGCGCGTGGCGCCCAGGACGTAGGACGCGCGGCGCGCGTCGAGCCACTCGCCGGTGTCGCCGGCCGTCACGAACTCGGTGCCGGGCGTGAGCGGGTTGGCCGCGCGCCAGGAGAGCAGGCAGCCGACCTCCCCGAACAGCGCCGGCGTGCCGCTCCGCGGCACGAACTCGGCGGCGAGCCGGGCATCGTCGATCGGCATGCGGCACCAGGCGCACTCGTCGCGGCCGATGGCGATGGGGACCGGCCGCGCCTCGCGCGGCGCTCGCCCGCAGGCGAGCACCGCAGCACCGGCAGCCAGGATGGCAAGCGCCTCGCGCCGGGACATGGTGCCGGCCGCCCGGGCGCTCATGCCGCCACCGCCCGGTACACGGCCTCGACGCCGCGGCGCCCGCTTTCCGCCTCGAGATGCCCGAGCGAGCCCTCCGCGCGGAGCCGGCCATCCACGAAGATCGCGATCCGGTCGGCGAGCGCCGCGACCTCGGCGAGATCGTGCGAGGAGAGAAGCACCGTGGTGCCGCCGGCGGCGATCTCGCGGATGAGATCGCGCACCAGCAGCGCGCCGGTGGGATCGAGCGCCGCGCTCGGCTCGTCGAGGACCAGCGCGAGCGGACGCCCCAGCAGCGCGATGGCGAGCCCGAGGCGCTGGCGCATGCCGCCGGAGAAGCCGTCCACGCCGCGGCCGGCGGCACCCTCGAGCCCGACTCGCTCGAGTAGCGCGTCCACCTCGCGCGTGTCGGCGCCGCGGAGCCGGGCGAAGAAGCGCATCGCGTCGCGCGCGCTCGCGCCGTCGGGGAACGACAGCCGCTGGGGGAGGTAGCCGAGCCGCGAGCGGGCGGCGGGGCCCTCGAGGGTGGCGTCGAACCCGCCGGCGAAGACCCGGCCGGATGTCGGATGCACCAGTCCCACCAGCGCCTTGAGCGTCGTGGTCTTCCCCGATCCGTTGGGACCGACCAGTGCCAGGGTCTCGCCGCGATGGACCTCGAGATCGAGCGCGTCCACGGCGAGCACGTCGCCGTAGCGCTTGGTGAACGCCTCGTAGCGGATCATGGCGCGGCCGGCGCCGCGGGGCGGCGCGCGAGGGGGAAGCGGTCGGTCACGCGCGGCACGTCGAAGACCGGGAACGCCTCTTCGGCCCAGGCCAGCGCGCGCGCAGCGAGGGTGCCGCTGAAGAGCTCGAGCGCAGGGCGGCCGGCCGCGAGCGTGGTGTAGGTGTCGCCCACGCGGTAGGGACGGTCGCCGATGCCGTCGCCGTCGAGATCGTACACCGCCGGATCGCCCCAGAAGTTGCCGGCCCGGCCGTCATCCCAGGCATTCCGGCTGGTGCCGAGCACCTTGCGCACGGCGATCCGGTTGTCGGCGATCACGTTGCCGGCGAAGGTGTTGCCTTCCGCGCTCGCCAGGAGGTCGATCCCGATGCCGTTACCGGTCACCACGTTGGCGCGGAAGGTGTCGGCGATGGCGCCGTCGAGGAACAGGCCCGTCAGGTTTCCTTCGATCCGGTTCCGCTCTGCCAGCACGCCCTCGGCCGTCTGGAGGAGGATGCCGTAGGCGCGGTAGCCGGTGTGCCGCGCGAAGAGGTTCTCCCGGAAGACGATCCGCTTGCTGAACATGATGGCGGCGCCCGCGGCGTTCTCGGTGAAGCGGTTCCGCTCGAAGCGGTTGTCGTCCGAGTACATGTAGTGAAGGCCGTAGCGGGTGCCCGAGACCTCGTTGCCGGTGACCGTATTGCCGCTGGCGAAGGAGAAATAGATCCCGTCGCGCGTCTGGCGGATGCGGTTCCCCTCGAGGACGTTGCCGGTCGAGCTGAAAAGGTGAATCCCGTTCCCGCGGCCCGACTCGACGGCGACGGCGGGGCCGGTGATCACGTTGCCCTGGATCAGCACGCCGTGGGATTCGAGCAGGTAAATCCCGTGCAGCGGCTCCTCGAGGGTGTTGCCGACCACGCGGCAGCCGGTGCAGCGCTCCAGCTTGACGGCGGCGTCGTCGTGATCGAGCTGCCTGCCGCCGTTCCGGATGATCAGGCCCTGGATGGTAACGGAGTCGGCGCGCACCGTGATGACGCTGCCCCGGCCGCGGCCGTCGAGCACGGCGCCCGGCTCGCCGAGGAGCACCGTGGGACGCTCCAGCAGGAGCGGGCCGTGGTGCACGCCGGCGGCGAGCCGGATCGTGTCGCCCGGCTGCGCGGCGGCCAGGAGGAGCACCAGCAGGGCGGTCATGTCACGCCGCCAGGGCCAGCCCGGGCACGCCCGCGCGGGAGGTCTTCCCGCGCAGGTCGGCCCATAGCACCAGCGCCACCAGCACGCCGGCCGCGAGGGGCAGGAAGGTGCCCCAGGAGAAGTAGGAGTAGGTCGCGAACTGCGCGATCTGGTTGAGCCCCACCATCGGCGGCGTGAACGGGTCAATGGTGATCGGCGCCGTCGGGTCGAGGTCGTGCCCGAACTGGTGCAGGCGCCGGGTCATGGTCCAGAAGCCGAAGGCAGCGAGGCTGGCCATCATGAGGAGCGGGACCAGCGCCACCCAGCGGCGGCGGATGAAGACCGTGGCCAGCGCCACCGCGGCCACCGCGGCGAACGCGATGGGCAGGAAGCGCAGCTCGGCGAAGAACCCGTCGGAGATCGGGGTCATGCCGATGTAGCGGTTGAGCGCGTTGATCTCGCGCAGATCGCCGGTGATGTGCCCCGGATAGACCACCATCCGGAGCCCCTCGGGGTACTGCGTGCTCACCAGCGTCATGCCCCAGAGCGGCAGCGCGATCGCCAGCGCCATCAGCAGGGCCGCGGCGCCCAGCAGGACCGGGCGCGCGCGGCGGACCAGATCGAGCATCAGTGGTGCCTCACGGTGGCGGCGGCGCGGGTGCCGTTCAGCATCTCGCCCGAGCCGTTCCGGTAGAGCGCCATCTCCCGCCCGCGGGGGACCACCTCGAGATAGCCCTGCATCTCCTGGTGGAGCGCCGAGCAGAAGTTGGTGCAGTAGTACGGGTACACCCCCGACTTCCGCGCCACGAACTTGAGCGTCTTGGTCTCGCCCGGGTCGATCACCACGTTCTTGTCGAACGCCACCAGGCCGAAGCCGTGGATCTCGTCGCGCTGCTGCTCGGCGTTGGTGATGTGGAGGACCACGGTGTCGCCCTCCTGCACCTGGATGCGGCCCGGCTCGAAGTAGCTGCGGATCGCGTACACCTTGCCCTCGACGGTGCGGGTGGCCGCGTTGCGGGTCACCTTCGCGTCGGACGGGAGCCAGACGGCGTTGGGGTCGTGGTTCTCCGCCTTCGGGTAGAACTCGATCGGCTTGAGCACGTCGCGGTGCACCAGCTGGGCGAAGTGCGGCTCTGGCTCGGTGTAGGACTCGTACACCATCTTCATCTTCTCGCCGCTGTTGATGTCGATGAGCTGCGAGCTCTCCGGGATCGACGGCCCGACGTTCAGGTGCCGGCCCTTCGACATCTTGTTCATCGAGACGAGCCAGTCCCCCTTCGGGTGCCGGGTGTCGCCGTGCGCGGTCACCAGGTGGCCGACGTTGAACTGCACGGGGATCTTGTCGAGCACCATCGACTTGGGATCGGCATCCGGCGCGTAGGGCGGCAGCTTCCACTTGGCGATGGCGCTCTCCACGTAGAGCGAGGTGTAGGCATTGCCCTTGCCGTCGAACTGCGTGTGCAGCGGGCCCAGCCCCACCGGCACTTCCATGAGCACGGCGTCCTCGTACTTGAGCACCGGGATGCCGTCCTCCTGGCCGGTGAACGACTTGCGGGCGATCGCGTCCTGGATCTTCGTGAACGAGAAGACGGTGCTGGTCGGCTGCAGCTTGCCGGAGCAGATCACGTACTCGCCGCTCGGGTCCACGTCCACGCCGTGCGGGCTCTTGCCGCAGGGGAGGAGGTACATCACGCCGGGCACCTTCGCCGGGTCGATGACCGGCACGCCGCCGATGGTCGTCGTGCTGCCGGCCTTTGCGGCCGCCTCGGCGGCCTTCCAGTTGACGATCGCGACGTAGTCACGGTCCTTCTGCGCGGAGCTCGACTCGAGCTTGCCGGTGGCGCGCTCGCTGTTGTACGAGGTCCAGAAGGCCCAGTCGTTCGAGGGGCCCTTGCCCGTGG
>CAMLLJ010000204.1 GCA_946480845.1 uncultured Gemmatimonadota bacterium | reverse complement strand
CCCGCAGGACTGTGTGCTGGTCCGATGGGAGTGCCCTGCCCCTGCCCGTGCCCACCCCATGCGAGCCGACCCGGCAGGCCCGTGACGTCCATCACGGTGCTGCATCACAGCCGCGCGCCCTTGCCCCCCGCCATATTATCCGGGCAGGCCGCAGCAGCCCCGGACACAGGCAAGTCACCCCGATCTCGCAGCTTCGGCTCCGGAGGTCCTTGATGGCGTTCGTTTCACGGATGATGGATCTCGCCACCGGCGGCTCGGATTCGCCGGTGCGGCGGCTGCTGGTCTACTACCTCTTCCTCGTCCTGCTGGTGGTGGTGCTCGTCAAGGTCTTCCCGCCCGCCAACGTGATGTTCTCGGGCGAGCGGATGGGCGACCCGACGTCGGTGCCGCAGCTCCTCACCGACGGCCTCTCGGGCGGGTCGGCCGTGGCCCTCATCGAGGAGACCGACCTGGCGCCGCGCATGCAGGCGATCCTCACGGCGGTGATCGTGATGATCGGCGCGCTCTTCCTCATGCTGCCGGTCTCCTGGGTGTACATGGCGGTCCGCCGCTCCACCGGGTATGCGCAGTCCATCGTGCAGACGATGCTGATCCTGCCGATCGTGGTGGCCGGGGTGGTCCTGGTGGTGCGCAACAGCCTGGCGCTGGCCTTCAGCCTGGCGGCGATCATGGCCGGCGTCCGCTTCCGCAACAACCTGCGCGACCCGCGCGACACCGTCTTCATCTTCCTCGCCATCGCCGTCGGCCTCGCGGCAGGGGTGCAGGCGCTCACCATCGCCGCCGTGCTGTCGCTCATCTTCAACGTGCTGGTGCTCATGGTCTGGAGCACCGATTTCGGCCGGAGCCCGCTCAACCTGGCGCCCAAGGTGGGCTGGGCCGAGCCGCTCGCCTCGCTGGTGGAGACCGACGGTATGCGCGCCGTGCCCGACCGCGACCTGCTGCTCACGCTCACGCCGGCCACCGCCAACGCCCTCGCCGACCGGTTCGGCCGGGTACAGCAGATGCTGGGCGGCACCGGCGGCAAGAAGAAGCCGCGCTTCAACGCCGTGCTCCGGGTGTCCACCAACGACGTCCCCGCGGCGCGCGACAGCGTCGAGAGCGTCCTGGGCAACCTCACCAAGCGGTTCCGCTTCGACGGCGCCGACACGCCGGAAGGGAAGCCCGCCTCGCTCTGGTACCTGGTCCGGCTCAAGAAGTCGGCGGCCGACGACGTGGTGGGTGCCGTGCTGGCGCACGGCGGCGAGACGATCCTGGGGGCCGAGTTCGAGGTCGCGCAGACGGAGGAGAAGAAGCCATGAGCATCGTCGCACCACTGGTCCTGCTGGCCGGCTGCCTGCTGGCCGGCTGCGAGCGCGGGGCGCCGGGCGCGCAGGCACGGGAGGAGCTCGCCGTGCGGGCCCGGACCTTCGATGAGCGCCTGGCGGCCGCGCGCCAGGGCGCCGGCGACGAACCGGTCGCCCGCTGGGAACTGCCGGCAATGCTCGCGGAGATCTCGGGGCTCGCGCTCACCGCCAACGGCCGGCTCCTCACCCACGGCGACGAGGCCGGCGACATCTACGAGATCGACTACCGCACCGGCCTCGTCGCCAGGCGCTTCAGCCTCGGCCCGGACCCGGTGACCGACGACTTCGAGGCCATCACGGTGCGCGACTCGGTCGTCACCCTGTTCACCAGCAAGGCGCGCCTCTTCGAGTTCGGCGAAGGGAGGAACGAGAGCAGCGTGCCCTTCGTGACCCGCGAGCTGGTGCTCGATGACGACTGCCGCGAATTCGAGGGCGCCGAGTATTCGCCCGACGGTACGACCCTGGTGCTGGCCTGCAAGACGCCGCGCGGCAAGGCGAGGAACCTCCTGCTCTACCGCCGGGACGTGAGCGACACCACCTCGGACCGCTTCGAGCGCATCGACATCCCGATCGACTCGATCCGGGCCCGCGGACCGAAGTGGAAGGAGTTCTCCGCGTCCGGCATCGCCATCCGGCCCGACAACGGCAACTACCTCCTCGTCGCCGGGCCCGAGCGCGGCTACCTCGAGGTGACCCCCGAGGGGCGCGTGGTCCTCGCGCGGTCGCTGTCGGCCGACCATCCGCAGGCGGAGGGCATCGCGGTGACCCGGGACGGGCTGCTGCTCATCTCGGACGAGGCGGCCAATGGCCGCGCGTCCCTCACCGTGTACGCGGCGCCATTCCGGTGAGGCCTGCCGTACCGGCGCTGCTCCTGCTGGCACTCGCGACGGCGTGCTCCCGCGCCGCGCGCCCGGCCGCGACCCCGGTGCCGCTGGCCGCCCCGGCCGACGTCGAGTCCACCCTCTTCCTCATCGGCGATGCCGGCGCGCCGGCCGAGGACGAGCCGGTGCTGGCCGCCCTCGAGCAGATGGTACGCGCCGCCCCGGCGCCGAAGTACCTCGTGTTCCTCGGCGACAACATCTATCCGCGCGGGCTCCCCGACTCCGGCGCCATCGGCCGCGAGGAGGCCGAGCGGCGGATCGATGCGCAGATCGCGGTGGGCGTGCGGACCGAGACGCCCACCTGGTTCATCCCCGGCAACCACGACTGGGCGTTCATGGGACCGGAGGGCTGGGACGCCGTCGTCCGGCAGGGCCAGTACATCGACGAGCACGGCCGCCCCTGGGTCTCGCACATACCCGCCGGCGGCTGCCCGGGGCCGGTGAGCGTGGACATCGGCCGGAGCGCGCGCATGATCGCGCTCGACACCCACTGGTGGCTGCACGACTTCGAGAAGCCGCGGGACTCGACCTCCGCCTGCCGGTACTACGATGCGCGCGAGGTGGCGCTCGCCCTCGACCGCGCCATCGCCGGCGCCGCGCCGCGCCACGCCATCGTGGTGGGGCACCATCCGCTGATCTCCGGCAGCGAGCATGGCGGGCACCTCGGGCTGATGACGCACCTCTTCCCGCTGCGCACGCTCTTCGACTGGGCCTGGATCCCGCTGCCCATCCTCGGCTCCTCCTATGCCTTCAGCCGCGCCCAGGGCGCATCGAACCAGGACGTGCGCGGCCCCGAGAACGTGCGCATGCGCCGCATCTTCAACTGGGTCTTCACCCGGCGGAAGCCGCTGGTCTATGCGGCGGGCCACGAACACACGCTCCAGGTCTTCGAGGGATACACCGCGCGCAACCTGCTAGTGAACGGGACCGGCATCGCGGGGCACGTGTCCCCGGTCCATTGGCTCGAGAATACGCTGTACGCCGCGGCAGTCGGCGGCTTCATGCGGATCGACTTCCTCCGGGACGGCCGGGCCCGCCTCGGCGTTTTCACCGTGGACGCCGACCGGATCGCCACCGAGTCCTACTCCTCCTACCTCCGCCAGGAGCAGTGATGCGAACCTGCCGACGGCTCGTCCCGCTGCCCGTGCTGCTCCTCCTGACATTGCCCGCCGAGTCAGCCGCGCAGTTCCCTCGCGCCCGCCCCGCGCCCCGCGTGGGCACCGACTCGGTCCTGATCGCGGCAGACAGCTCGCATGCCGCGGGCACGATGTTCAAGACCTTCTTCGGCAGGCACTACCGGGACCTGTGGACCGCACCGATCCGCGTCGCCGTGCTCGACCTCGCCCGTTTCGATGGCGGCCTCGAGGCGACGGAGGAAGGCGGCGGCAAGCAGACCGCGAACCTCCATTTCGACTCGAAGAACGGCCGTGAATGGGTCTTCCGCTCGGTGGACAAGGACGCGCGCGCCATCCTCCCCGAGAAGCTGCGGGAGTCGTTCCTGGTCGGCGTCGTCAATGACCAGACGAGCCACGCGCATCCGGGCGGCGCCATCATGATCCCGCCCCTCGCCACCGCGCTCGGCGTGCTGCACGCCACGCCGCAGCTCGCGGTGATGCCCGACGACCCGGCGCTGGGTGAGTTCCGCGAGAAGTTCGCCGGCATGCTGGGCCAGATCGAGGTGCTGCCCAAGGACGGCAAGGACGGCGCGCCCGGGTTCGCCGGTTCGACCAAGGTCCTCAAGGACGAGGAGTTCCTGCCGGCGCTGATCGAGGATCCGTCGGTGCGCATCGACGCTGAGGCCTTCCTCACCGCCCGCCTGCTCGACTTCCTCATCAATGACTGGGACCGGCACAAGGGCAACTGGCGCTGGGCGCGGCTCGAGCGCGGCGGCCGCGACCGCTGGGTGCCGATCCCGCGCGACCGCGACCAGGCATTCCTCTGGTTCGACGGCCTGCTCCCGTCGCTGGGCCGCATCGTGGCGCCGCAGCTCCTGCTCCTGACCCCCGAGATCCAGCTCAAGGGCCTCACCATCAACGGTGCCGAGCTGGACCACACCCAGCTCGCCGAGCTGGATCGCGCGGCGTGGGACTCGATCGCGCAGTCCGTGGTGCATCGGCTCACCGACAGCGTGATCGGCGCGGCCGAGGCGACACTGCCGGCCGTCTACCGCACCCTGCGCCCCGGCCAGATCTCCGGCATGCTCCGGCTCCGCCGGGACGCGCTGCCGGCGGCGGCCATGGCGTACTATGACGAGCTCGCCGAGGTCGTGGACGTGCACGGCACCGACCAGCGCGAAGTCGC
>CAMLLJ010000203.1 GCA_946480845.1 uncultured Gemmatimonadota bacterium | reverse complement strand
CCTGCCCTTCCCGAGGTCATCGCCGGCCGCTATCGCCTCGTGCGCGAGGTCGGCCGCGGCGGCATGGCGCTCGTCTACCTGGCGCGCGACCTCAAGCACGACCGGGACGTCGCCATCAAGTTCATCCGGCCGGAGCTCGCCGTCTCGGTGGGCCACGACCGCTTCCAGCGCGAGATCGAGATCGCGGCGCGGCTCCGCCATCCCAATATCGTCCCCCTCTACGACTCTGGCGAGGCCGGCGGCGCGTTCTACTTCGTCATGCCCTACGAGGCCGGCCCGTCGCTCCGCCAGCGCCTGAGCGACACGGGCCCGCTGCCGGTGGCCGAGGCGCTCGCCGTGCTGCGCGACGTCGCGCGCGCACTGGCCCACGCCCACGACCATGGCGTCGTCCATCGCGACGTGAAGCCCGACAACGTGATGCTCTCGGGTGACGCCGCCGTGGTCACCGACTTCGGGATCGCGAAGGCGGTGGACGCGGCGCTCACCGACTCCGGCGCTTCCGGCCTCACCCAGACCGGCGCCGGCATCGGGACCCCCGCATACATGGCGCCCGAGCAGGCGCTGGGCGCCCCCACCGACCATCGCGCCGACCTCTACTCCCTCGGCTGTCTCGCCTACGAGGTCTTCACCGGGAACCCGCCGTTCCACGGCATGCACGGCCCGCAGATCGTCGCCGCGCACCTGACGATCGACCCGGAGCCGGTCTCGGCGAGGCGGGCCGACGTGCCGACCGCGGTCGCCGCGGTCGTCGCCCGCTGCCTGCAGAAGGACCCGGCGCACCGGCCGGCGAGCGCGCGCGAGGTGCTGGGCGCACTCGACGCCGTCGGCGCGCACGACAGCGGGCCGGCGGGCGCGGCGAAGGGCGCGGCCCGGATCCTCCGCTGGGTGATCCCGGCACTCGTGGTGGGCGCGGTCGCCGCGGCCGCCTGGATCGCGCGGATCGATCCCATGGGCGGCAGCAGCGGTCCGGTGACGCTTGCCGTGCTCCCCTTTGCCAGCCTCGGCGCCGACAGCACGATGCGCGTCGTCGCCGAGGGGCTCACCGACGAGGTGGCCGGGGCGCAGGCGCGGGTGCCCGGCATCCAGGTGAAGAGCCGGAACGGTGCGCTGATGTACCGCGGCCGGGTGGGGGTCGATCTCGCCGAGGCGGGCGAGCGCCTCAAGGCCGACTACCTGCTCACGGCGATCGTCCGGCAGGTCGGCGGGCACTGGGTGCTGTCGGCCGACCTCGCCCGCGCAAGCGACGCGGCGAGCATCTGGGGCGATACGGTCGGCCTCGGTCCCGACCGCACAGCCGGGGCCGCCGAGACGATCGCGAACCGGCTCGTCGCGGGGCTCCGGACGCGGTTCGCGGCGATCGGCTCCGCGCCGGCCGCGGCCGCGAACAGCCGCACCTCGAACAACGAGGCATACCGGCTGTACCTGCGCGGACAGGAGCAGCTCGCCCGCCGGGGCGAGAGCGTGAGCGAGAGCGCCGCGCTCTTTCGCGAGGCGATCCGGCTCGACTCGCTCTTCGCGCCGGCCTGGTCGGGGCTCAGCATGGCGCTCGCGCTCTTTCCCTTCTTCGAGGGCACGCCGTCGCGGGAGGTCGCGGCCGAGCTGGACCGCTCGGCGCGGCGCGCGCTCGCGCTCGACCCGACCCTCGCCCTGCCGCACGTGTCGCTCGGTGTCGCCGCCTGGTTCGAGTACCGGTGGGCCGACGCGGAGCAGGAGCTCCGGACGGCGGTGGACCTCGATCCCCACAACGTCGAGGCCCTGGTGCAGTACTCGCGCCACCTGCTCTTCGTCCGGCGGCCGGCCGAGGCGATGGCGCAGATCCAGCGCGCCCGGATCGAGGATCCGGCGTCGGCGCTGGTGCTGAGCTGGGTGGCGGCGAGCTGGTTCGCGGGGGGCGAGATCGACAGCGCGATGATCGAGAGCCGGCGGGCGCTCGAGACCGATTCCTCCAACTATTCGACGGTGTTCGTGGGCTCGCTGATCCGGCTCGCGGCGGGGCGGCCGGCCGAGGCGCGCCGGCTCATCGACCGCGCGCCGCGCGCGTACCTGGTGAACGAGTACGTGATCGCGAAGTCGGGCGACACCGCCACGGCGCGCCAGCGGCTCCGGGAGCTCGACGCGCTGGCACCGCAGCCCTGGCTGGCCGAGTCGCGCCGCGCGCTCGCCTACCTGGGCCTGGGCGACACGGCGCGGGCACTCACCTCGCTCGAGCGGGCGAGCGCCGACCGGGAGATCTGGATGCTGATGGTGGGCGAATGGGCCCCGATGTTCGACGTCATCCGGGAGAGCGAGCGTTACCGGGCGCTGATGCGGCGGATCGGGCTCGGAACGGCAGGCACTACCTGAGGCGGACGCGGCGCATCAGAGCAGCACGTCGCTCCGCACCCGCCGACGCACCTCCCACCACATCGCCCCCAGCAGGTTCGACCGCCGCACCACCACCGCCGCCTCCCCGCTCGCCCCCGGCCGCCACGCCGGCTGCGCCGGGAGCCGGACCCGGGCCTCGACGTCGTCGCTCCCGAGCGCCGCGCGCGAGACGCTCGCCACCACGGCGCCGACCGGGTGCGCCAGGTCGCCGAGGGAGAGCAGGCGCACGCGCTGGCCGGGCTCGACGCGCGTGGCGCCGCCGCCGCTCAGGCGGATCCGCACCTCCACCGAGTCGGCCGCGCCGACCGTGAGCACCGCTTCCCCCGCCTCCACCCACTTGCCCACCAGCAGCTCCGGCCGCTCGGTGAGGACGACCCCGGCGTGCCGCGCGCGGAGCGCCAGCGCGTCGATCCGCTCCGAGAGCCCAGCCAGCCGCGCTTCCGCCACCGCCCGCTGGCTCGCGTAGCGCTCGAGGTCGCCCGCGCCGGCTGCCGCGGCACCGCCCTGCGCCCGGGCGCGGGCGCGGCGCTCCAGCAGCATCAGCGAGTCCAGCGCGCGCCGCTGGGCGAGCGCGCTGCGCTCGAGGTCGAAGTCGCGGAGCCGCACGAGCGGCGCGCCGGCCGCCACCGCCGTCCCTTCGCGCACCAGCACCCGCGCCACGTAGCCGCTGTCCGGCGCCACCACCGCGAGCGCCCGCGCCGGGGCCGCCGTGAACGGACCGGTGACGGTGATGTCCCAGGGCAGCACGGTCACCAGCAGGAGCACGCCGAGGCCGACAGCCGCGGCGCGGAAGCGGAACGACTTCGAGGACAGCACGTCGCGATGCTCGCGCAGCGACAGCATCACGGCCGCGGCCCAGCTGCGGATCTGCCCCCGCATCAGCAGCAGGACGAGGCCGATCACCGCCGCCACGCCGACGGGCCCGAACGTCCGGCCCGCCCAGCCCGCCACGAACATCGCCACCATCGTCAGCACGGTCGCCAGGTAGGCGATCGCGGCGACGCCGTAGAGCAGGAAGATCCTGCGCTCGCGCTCCGTGGCCGGCGGCATCGGCATCTCCAGGCGCAGCACCCGCCGGCGCACGATCCAGTCGATGTGGGCGAAGGCGCGGTGCCTGAGGTTCGGGATCTCCAGCCAGTCGCTCAGCGCGAAGTAGCCGTCCAGCGGCATCAGCGGGTTCGCGTTGGTCATCACCGAGAAGATGCCGCCGACGAGGAACGCGAGGAGCGCCACCTGGGACACCAGCGTCCCCGGGTCCGCGAGCCACCAGACGATCCCGGCGATGGTGGCGGCGACGCCCTCGATCCACGGGCCCGCGGCTGTCACCCAGAGGCGCGCCCTGAGCTCGGGAAAGGTCCACGCGTCGTTCACGTTCGCGTAGAAGGCCGGCTGGAAGTAGATCAGCATGAAGCCCATCTCGTGGACCTCGCCCCCGAAGTACTTGCAGGTGACGCTGTGCCCGAGCTCGTGGATGAGGATGATCACGAGCAGGGTGCACCAGAACGCCACCAGGTGCCCCACGCCGTAGGAGGAGAAGTCGCCGAGCTGGGCGAGCCCGGCGCTCAGCTTGGGCCAGTTGGTGGCGACGATGGCGAGGTTGACGAGGAAGAGCCCGATGCAGGCGAGGAGGAAGCCGCGGGTGAACATGAAGCGGAGCCGCGGCAGCCAGCGGTCGATCGCGGCATCGGGATCGCCCATGGACCAGCGCATCCGCATCAGCTCGCCGCGGAAGAGCCGGGGCCGGGCCCGCTTCTTCCGCTCCGCGCGCAGCCGCTCGACCTGCATGGTGCTGCGCTCGGTGAGCGACTTCTCGATGAGGCCCATTCGCGAGAGCTTCTGCGCGAAGCCCTCGACCGCCGCCTCGGACACCCCGATCCCGGCCGCGCGCAGCGCCGCCGCCGCCTCGCCGCAAGTGCGGGTGCCGTCGAGCGCGCGCATGACGGTGACCTCGACGGGCCGGAACCGGAAGTACTTGTGGGTCTCCAGGTCCTTCACCACGAAGCTGGCTTCGCCGCGATAGACCTGCTCGACGATGGCGACGTCGGGCCGGAGCCTGGGCGTGGGGTTCATCGCACCGAGCGCACGACCTTCTCGCCCGGCGCGAGGCCGCTCACCACCTCCACCCGGCCACCCTCCAGCTCGGCGCCGAGCGTCACCGCGCGGAGCG
>CAMLLJ010000202.1 GCA_946480845.1 uncultured Gemmatimonadota bacterium | reverse complement strand
ACGTCCTTCATCACCCGGCTGTTGACCGGGTCGAGCCCGCTGAACGGCTCGTCCAGCACCACCAGCTCCGGCTCGTGCATCAGGGCGCCGATGAACTGCACCTTCTGCTGCATGCCCTTGGACAGGTCTTCGACCTTGCGGCCGGCCCAGCCGTCGAGGTCGAGCCGGCCGAGCCAGGTGCGCGCCCGCGACTTCGCCTCGCCGCGGCGGAGGCCCTTGGTCTCGCCGAGGAAGACCAGGTGCTCCAGCACCTCCATCTTCTTGTAGAGGCCCCGTTCCTCGGGGAGGAACCCGATGCGCGGCGAGAGCTCGCGGCTGGCTTGACGCCCGAGGACGGTGATGCGGCCCTCGTCCGGCGTCAGGATGTTCATGATCATGCGGATGGTCGTGGTCTTGCCGGCGCCGTTCGGGCCCAGCAGCCCGAAGATGACGCCGCGAGGCACGCTCATGGTGAGCCCGCCGACCGCCGTATGGCCGGAGAAGCGCTTCACCACACCGTCGATCTGGATCACGGGATCCTGCATGCCGTCGCCCTCCGGAAGGGGGGTACTCCCTGCGCCCGCGGCCTCCTACGCCGCGGCAGGCCGGCCGGTTTCCCGGCCCTTTCGCCCGCGCGCATCGCTCCCTATAATGGCGCCATGCCCTTCAGGATACGGATCGACAAGGAATTATGCAGCGGCTACGGCGAATGCGTCGCCCTGGCGCCCGAGGTCTTCGAGCTGACGGACAAGAACGTCTCGGTGGTGCTCGATCCCGAGGGCACTGACGACGAGACCATCCTCGACGCCGCCCGTGCCTGCCCGGTGGATGCCATCACCCTGATCGACGAGTTCGAGGACCAGGTCTGGCCGGCCTGAGGCCTACCCGGCCTCGACCAGCCTGCGCAGGTCCCCCGCCTCCGCCTCCGGCACCACCAGGGTCCGGTGGTCCACCGCAATACCGAACTTGAGCTGCCGCGCCAGCCACTCCTCCCGGCCCAGCGCCGATGCCGCCGGATCGTGGACCCCCACGTCGTGCAGGACCACGCCCCGCTCGCCCCGTTCGTGATACCGGCCCACGTAGGTGCGGCCGGAGGCGCCGGCGATGACCACGGTCACGCCGTGCAGCTCCTCGTGTCCCGGGTGGAAGACGTGCCCGGCCATCTCAGACCGCGGCGCCGCAGAACTTCTCGAACGCGGCGGTGAGGTCGGCGGCAATCGCCTGCGGGTTCCGCCCCTCGATCTGGTGCCGGTGGACGAAGTGCACCACTTCGCCGTCGCGGAGCAGCGCCGCCGAGGGCGAGGAGGGCTGGTACTCGGAGAAGAACTGGCGCGCCCGCGCGGTGGCCTCGAGGTCCTGGCCCGCGAAGACGGTGACGACCTGCTGCGGCTTCACGGCATGCTGCAGCGCCATGGCCAGCGCCGGCCGGGCGTTGCCCGCGGCGCAGCCGCAGACCGAGTTGACGAAGACGAGGGTGGTGCCCTTGGCGTCGCCGAGCGCGGCATCCACGTCGGCGGCGGTGGTCAGCTCTCGCGCGCCCATGCGGGTCATCTCGGCGCGCATCGGGGCCACGAGGGCCGGGGGGTATGGCATGCGGTCAGGCTCCTGGTTGATGGCTTGCGTCGGTGTCGGTGGTGACCACCGCATCCGGATTCTCCAATGCCGCCTTGAGGGCGTGCCAGCTCAGGCTGGCGCATTTCACGCGGATGGGAAACTCCGCGACGCCGCCGAAGACGGCGAGCTTGCCGAGCGGCGGCGCTTCGGCGGTCGGTGCGCCGGTCACCAGCGCGTGGAACTGGTCGAAGAGCGCGATCACCTCGTCGCGCCGCTTCCCCTTCACGGCCGCGGTCATCATCGAGGCGCTCGCCTTGCTGATGGCGCAGCCCGACCCGAGGAAGCTCACGTCCTCGATCGTCCCGTCGGGGCCGAGCCTGAGCCAGACGGTGAGCTGGTCACCGCAGAGGGGGTTGTGGCCCTCCGCCTTCCGGTCGGCGCCTTCCATGCGCCGGTAATTCCTCGGCGCGCGGTTGTGATCGAGGATCACGCTCTGGTACAGCTCGCTCATCGTGGCCATCAGGCGAACACCGCGCGGACCTGCCTGAGGCCCTCGACCAGGGCGTCGGCGTCGGCCGTCGTGTTGTAGGCCGCGAACGACGCGCGCGCCGTGGCCGCCACACCCAGCCGGCGCATCAGCGGCTGGGCGCAGTGGTGGCCGGCGCGGATGCAGATGCCCGAGGCGTCGAGGATGGTGCCGATGTCGTGCGGGTGGATGTCCTCGATCACGAAGGAGAGGACCGACGCCTTCTCCGCCGCGGTGCCCACCACGCGGAGGCCGGGGATCTCGCGCACCCGCGCGGTGGCATACTCGAGCAGCGCGTGCTCGTGTGCCGCGATCGCCTCGCGGCCGATCCGCTCGATGTACTCCACCGCCGCGCCGAGCCCGACGGCGCCCGCGATGTGCGGCGTGCCGGCCTCGAACTTGGCCGGGAGCGGCGCCCAGGTGCTCTTCTCGAAGGTGACCGACGCGATCATGTCGCCGCCGCCCTGGTAGGGAGGCATGGCGTCGAGCAGCGCCTCGCGCCCGTAGAGCACGCCGATGCCGGTGGGCCCGAACATCTTGTGCGACGAGCAGGCGAAGAAGTCGGCGCCGAGCGCCTGGACGTCGAGCGGGAGGTGCGGCGCGGCCTGGGCGCCGTCGAGCAGCACCGGAACGCCGCGGGCGTGCGCCAGCTCGATCACCTTCGCCACCGGGTTGACGGTGCCGAGGGCGTTGGACACGTGGGCCAGCGCCACCAGCTTCGTGCGCTCGCCGAGCCGGGCGGCGAGCTCCTCGACCATCAGCTCGCCCGCGTCGGTCACGGGCGCAACCCGGAGCACCGCGCCCGTCTGCTCGGCGACGAGCTGCCAGGGCACGATGTTGGAGTGATGCTCCATCTCCGTGACCAGGATCTCGTCGCCGGCGCGGAGCCGGGGCCGGGCGTAGCTCTGGGCGACGAGGTTGATCGCCTCCGTGGTGCCGCGGGTGAAGATGATCTCGTGCGGATGCGCGGCGCCGAGGTACCGGGACATGGCGGCGCGGGCCGCGTCGTATGCCTCGGTGGCGCGGACGCTCAGCCCGTAGACGCCGCGGTGGATGTTGGCGTTGTCCCGCTCGTAGAAGTGGCGCACCGCGTCGATCACCTGACGCGGCTTCTGGCTCGACGCCGCCGAATCGAGGTACACCAGCGGCCGGCCGCCAGCCTTCGTCCCCAGGATGGGGAAGTCGGCGCGGACGGAGGCGAGCGGATCGGCGGCGATGACGGTCACGTCAGGCGAGCGTGGCCAGCCGCTCGAGCACCAGGCGGTCGAGCTCCTCCCGCACCGGCGCGAGCGCCACCTCGTGCACCACCTCGGCCGCGAAGGCGTAGGTGAGCAGGCGGCGCGCCTCGGCGGCGGGGATGCCGCGGCTCCGCGCGTAGAAGACGGCCACTTCGTCGAGCCGGCCGATGGTGGCGCCGTGGGTGCACTTCACGTCGTCGGCGAAGATCTCGAGCTGCGGCTTGGTGTCCACCCGGGCGCCGTCGGAGAGGATCAGGTTGCGGTTGGTCTGCTTGGCGTCGGTCTTCTGCGCCTCCGGCTTCACGAACACCTTGCCGTTGAACACGCCGCGCGAGCGGCCGTCGAGCACGCCCTTGTAGACCTCCCAGCTGTTGCAGTTGGGATGGTCGTGGTAGATGGCGGTGTGGTTGTCCACCAGCTGCTGGCCCCGGGTGAGATAGAGGCCGTACATGAGCGTCTCGATCCCGGGGGCGTTCAGCCGCACGTGCAGGTTGTGCCGGGCGATGGCGCCACCCATCGCCAGCGTGAAGGAGCGGTAGTGGCTGTCGCGCTCCTGCTCCACATGCGTGAGCCCGACGTGGTACGCCTGCTCGCTCTCGCGCTGGAGCCGGGTGTGCTCGGTCCAGGCGTTCTCGCCGGAAACCACCTCGGTGACCGCGTTGGTGAAGTAGGTGGAGCCGGGCGCCAGCGTCACGTAGCTCTCCACGATCGACGCGCGCGCCTCGCGCTCGACGATGAAGAGGTTTCGCGGATGCGCCACCCCGCCCTGCGCCGCCTCGGTGGCGACGAACAGGGCGTGCACCGGGAGGCCGAGGTCGGTTCCGGCAGGGACGTGGACGAACGCGCCGTCCCTGAGGAAGGCGGTATTGAGCGCCGTGAAGGGGCTTTCGTCGACGGGGGCGTGGCGCGCGAGGTGGCGCTCGAGCGACGGATCCCGCTCGATGGCCTCCGCCAGGCTGCCGACCGTCACCCCGCGCGCGGCGTCCGGCAGCGTCGAGAGCTCGCCCTGGAAGCGTCCGTTGACGAACACGAGGAGCGGCCACTCCGCGTGGCCGAACACGAACGGGGCGAGTGCCTCGCGCGAGACCTCGGCGGCAGGGGCCGGGCGGAACTCGGCGTGCGCGATCGGCCCGACCGGCGTGAAGCGCCACTCCTCGTCGCGCGAGGTCGGAAAGCCGACCGCCGCGAAGCGGTCCATGCCGGCCCGCCGGCGCGCGGCGAGCCACTCGGGGCTCCC
>CAMLLJ010000201.1 GCA_946480845.1 uncultured Gemmatimonadota bacterium | reverse complement strand
GACCGTCCCGACCGTCCCGACCGTCCCGACCGTCCTGACCCGAGGAACGACCCATGTTCATGCATGCCGACAATCCCGAGCCGCAGACCTACATCATCTATGACGCCGGCGGGCGGCCGATCGGGCGGGTGGTGCAGCCGCGCCACGAGCCGATGACCGGGCCCGGGCAGGAGACGGTGCTGCTCGTGCGGCCGATGTTTCAGGGGTAGGTGAAGGTGCCGCAATCGCGGGGCTGGCCGCCGATACTTGCGCTGGGGCTGACCGCCTGCGGGCCGGCGCTGCCAGCCAGGCCGGGTGCGCTGCCGCCGGAGGCGATGGATGTGCGTACCGCGCTCGAGCTCCGCTATGAAGAGAACGCCGAGGCGTTTCAGCGCGGTGACCTGGGCGCCGTGATGCGCCTGCGGGCGCCGGACTTCCACACTTTCACCCCCGACGGGCAGCGTCATGACCGCGCCGAGATGGAGCAGCGCACGCGCGGGTTCATGAACGGCATCCGGAAGTGGAATGCCCAGAGGAACACCATCGACAGCCTGCAGGTCGCGGGAGACACTGCGTTCGCGACCGTCACCCAGCAGCTGGATCGCATGGCGCTCAGGCCGGACAACCGGGTCCATCACGTCGAGACCTGGGCCACTCAGCGGGAAACCTGGCTGCGCCAGGGCGGGTCGTGGCTCCTGTGGCGAGTGGACCGGATCAGGAACCAGGGCCGGCTGGTGGACGGCCAGCCCGATCCGCCCGCCGCAGCGCCGTCGCCGCGCTGAGAGCCGCCCGCGACGGTTCCGAAGAACCGCGCATCATCCTCCACGACCCCATCGTGGAGACCGCCGTGCCTCTCGTCCGTCGTGCCGCGCTCGCCGCACTGCTCGCGCTGGCGCCCTTCACCGCCGCGCCCCTCGCCGCGCAAACCATTCCCCTCGTTTCCTTGTCCAAGCCGGAAGCGGAGTTCGCCGAGCCGTTCGACCAGGTCACGGCCGTGCGCGAGCTGCGCGACGGGCGGGTGATCGTCGCCGACCTGCTGGCCAAGGGTGTGTCGCTCGCCGACTTCCGGAGCGGCTCGGCAACGGCGATCGGGCGGGAAGGGCAGGGGCCGGGAGAGTACGGGTTCCCGACCGGCCTCGTGCCCCTTCCCGGCGACACCACGCTGCTCGTCGATCCGGCGCAGCGGCGCTTCCTCAAGATCGCGCCGGACGGGAAGCCGGTGGGGACCGTCCCGTTCCCCGACGGCACCGGCGGCATGGTGGCGGTGCGCGGCGCCGACCGCCTGGGCCGGATCTACCTCCAGGGCAGTCCCTTCGGCGCGACGCTGGGCGGCGGCGGTGATGCCGACGCGCCGATCCCGGACACGGTGGCGGTGCTGCGCTGGACGCCGGGCCGCGCGGGGCTCGATACGATCGGACGGGTCAAGATCGCGTCGATCGCGCGGGCGGTGTCGAGCGGAGGAAACGCGCGGGCCGTGGTGATGCGCCAGCAGCCCTTCAGCGCGAGCGACGACTGGGGCGTGGCGCCGGACGGCAGGGTGGGCGTGGCGCGGGTCGGCGACTATCACGTGGAATGGCTCGGCGGCACGCGGGTGTCGGGAAGGCCGGTGCCGCACGAGAAGGTGCGGGTGAGTCAGGCGGACAAGGATGCGGTCAACCGCGCGGCCAACGACAGCCGCGGGCGGTTAAACGTGCAGGTGGGCGGCGGCGGCCGTGGCAGCGCGCCGGCCATCGCGCCGCCACAGCTCCCCGAGCCGGACTGGCCGGAATTCAAGCCGGCGTTCGTGTCGGCCGGCGCGCGGATGGCGCCGAACGGCGAGCTCTGGGTCCAGCGCTCGCAGCCGGCCGGCGCGGGGCCGCTCTACGACGTGTTCGACGGGCAGGGGAAGCTGACGCGACAGGTGCGGCTGGCGAAGGACACGCGGCTCGTCGGGTTCGGCGCCACCAGCGTGTACGTCGCCCGCACCGACAACGACGACGAGCTCCAGTATCTCCAGCGGTTCCGGCGGCCCTGACGCGGGGCCGATCGATACGCGATTGAGAAAGGCGGGCGGCGTGCGCCATGTCCTCGGGGTTTCGATCGTGGCGCTCGCCGCCGCGTGCGGCCGGGCCGATGCGCGGCCCGATGGCCTCGACGTCGCGCTCGATTCGGCGGAAGCCACGCTCGAGGGGCTCGACTTCGTCGCCGGCATCGCCGAGCTGCCCGATGGCCGCGTGGTGATCACCCAGCCGCAGGTGCCCTCGATCCTCTTCGCCGACCTCGCGACGGGCGAGGTGGACACCGTGGGCGCCGCGGGCGAGGGGCCGGGAGAGTACCGCTTCCCCGGCCAGGTGCACGCGCAGGGCGGGCAGGTGAAGGTGTTCGACTTCGGCGCCCGGCGGCTCACCACCTGGAACGCCGACGGGTCGCTGGCCGGGAGCATCGCGATCGCGACGATGCCCGGGCTCACCATCGCCTTCGACACGCTCGGCTACCTCTACGCCGAGCAGCCCACCTCGGAGGGATTCGTGGTCCAGGGCCAGGAGATCGACACCACCCGGTCGAAGGACTCGACCTGGGTGTACCGGCTCCGGCCCAACGAGCCCGCACGCGACACCGTGGCGCGGCTGTACGAAATCGGCAACGAGATCATCCGCATCGGGAACGGGATCGCGCGGATGCGGCGCCTCTACCAGAGCGCCGACCTCTGGGGCGTGACACCGGATGGAACGCTGTGGATCGCGCGGGGGACGGAGAACCGGGTGGACCGCGTCTCGGCAGACGGGCGCCGGACCGTCGGGGCCTCGCGGCCGTTCACGCCGATCCGCACCACCGCTGCCGACCGCCAGCGCCTCAAGCCGTTCCGGGGCTTCCCGGGCGACTCGATCGAGCGCGAGCTTCCGCCGGAGAAGGGCCCGTACACCGAGGCGGTCGGCGCGCCGGATGGCGAGGTGTGGACCCGGCTCAACCAGGCGGCGGGGTTCACGCGCGAAGTGTACGCGGTGCATCCGGTGAGCGGCGCGCCGGAGCGCACGGTGTCGCTGCCGAAGGACCATCAAGTGCGTGCGATCACCGATCGGTACGTGTACGTCACGCACGAGGATGAGGACGGGTTCCAGGTGCTGGGGCGGTATGCCCGGCCGCGGTAGCTCGTTTCATCGGATTGCAACGCATCCCGCCCGCGGTGCATCTTGGGATTGTCGGTACTCCCTGCTCCCGTGTCGCAGGCAGGAAGCCGCCTCCTCCCGCGGCGGCCATTTGAACCCCGGTTGACGCATGCGCCGCATCCTGACCACCGTGCTGGGCTCCGCGATCGTCGCATGCGGCGGCGACGCCGGTCCCGAGCTCGCCCGGCCGGTGATTGATACGCTGCCCGACGGCGTCGTGACGGTGCACAACACCGGCCCGTCAGCCTGGGCCGATACCAGCGGCTGGCGGCTGGTCGAGACGGCGCGGATCGTGGCGTCGGACTCGGGCGACGAGGCGATCGTCAACCCCTCCGGCATCGTCATCGATCCGGCCGGGCGGATGTACGTCGAGGACCGCGCCCCGCTTTCCATCAAGGTGTTCGACCGGAGCGGCGCCTTCGTGCGCACCATCGGCCGCGAGGGCGACGGGCCAGGCGAGTACCGGTCGCCGATCATGGGCGTGCACGGTCCACACCTGGTGGTGCAGGACCCGCGGCTCGCCCGGCTCACCGTGTACGATACGTCCGGCACGCTGCTCCGGAGCTGGCCCTCCGCCTGCTGCCACTACCGGAGCATCGCCGTGGACACGGCGGGCCGCATCATGGTGGCCGCGCCCAGCGAGACGAAGCCGGAGTATTCGGATGCATTTCTCCGCTTCACCATCGAAGGTGATCTGATCGATACGGTGTGGGTGCCGAAGGGCGGGGAGCCGCAGTACTGGGAGGTGAGCATCCGGGGTGGCCGGATGCGGCGGAGCATCCCCTTCTCGCCGACCGACGCCGACGCGTTCACGCCGGACGGGCTGCTGGCGCACGCCTGGACGGCGGACTACCGCTATGCCCTGATCCGGCCGCCGCACGACACGGTCCGGGTCGTCTCGAAGGCGTGGACGCCCGTCGAGCGGCCGGAGTCGCAGCGGCGCCGCGTGTTCGACGGCATCGTGGAGCAGCAGACGAAGCAGATCGGTGCGGAGGCGGTGGCCCGCACCTATCACTTCGAGGACATCCCGGCCACGGCCACGCCGATCAGCGGCTTCGAGATCGATCCGGCGGGGTATGCCTGGATCGCCTCGTTCACCGGCGACACGCTGCACCGGGCCTTCGACGTGTTCGACGCCGAGGGCGTGTATCTAGGCCGGGTGCCCGCACCGTGGGGCGCGGACACCTACGTTCAGTGGCGCGGCGCGGACGAGCTGGTGACGCTCGGCGAGAGCGAGGATGGGCTGCCGGAGATCGTGCGGTACCGGATCGACAAGTCGCAGGTCAGCCAACTGCCGCGATGGGTCAACTCGCAATCTCAGTAGTGGCAAGGCACGGCCCACGGTGTTCGGGTGCACTCATAGAAAGCACCGAGCCCGCACCCATCGTGCGAGCTCGGTTGTGCAACTAGGGGTCGCTGCGGCCTCAGTCGACTTACATCGTACAACCACCAGATTC
>CAMLLJ010000200.1 GCA_946480845.1 uncultured Gemmatimonadota bacterium | reverse complement strand
GATGTGACCTGATGAGCCTGCTCGTTGTTGGCAGCGTGGCACTCGACTCGATCTTTACGCCTTTCGGCGAGACCGCCGACGCGCTGTGCGGCTCGGCCGTCTATTTCAGCGTGGCGGGCGCACTGCTGCACCCGGTCCAGGTGGTGGGCGTGGTCGGGTCCGACTACCCGATGCACGAGCTCGCGCGCCTGAGCCCGCGGGGGATCGACTGGTCGGGCGTCGAGTGCGCCGACGGGGAGAGCTTTCGCTGGAAGGGGAAGTACTCCTACGACCTGCAGAGCCGGGAGACGCTGGAGACCCGCCTCGGCGTCTTCGCCGACTTCCAGCCCAAGCTTCCCGAATCGGCCCGCGACGCCGAGTTCCTCTTCCTCGGCAACATCGACCCCGAGCTGCAGCTCGGCGTGCTGGAGCAGGTCCGCAAGCCGAAGCTCGTGGCCTGCGACACGATGAACTACTGGATCCAGAGCAGGAAGGCGGCGCTGCTGGCGCTGCTCGAGCGGGTGGACCTGCTGATGGTGAACGACAGCGAGGCCCGCGAGCTGTCCGGCGACTGGAACATCCACCGCGCCGGCCGCTGGATCCTGCGCCACGGGCCGAGCCGCGTGGTGATCAAGCAGGGCGAGCACGGCGCCATCCTGATGGACGCCACGCGCACGTTCTACGTGCCCGCCTTCCCGCTCGAGGACGTCTTCGACCCGACGGGAGCCGGCGACGCCTTCGCCGGGGGATTCATGGCGCACCTGGCCCGCATCGGCTCGGCGGACGACCAGGACCTCCGCCGGGCGATGATCTACGGCGCGGCGATGGGCTCGTTCGCCGTGGCGCAGTTCGGCATCCGCGGCTTCGAGGGGCTGTCCGCCGCCGACGTCGAGCGTCGCGCGCGCGCGTTCCGGGAGCTGACCCACGTCGAGCTGGCGGAGCCGGTCCCGTGAGCGGCTCCCAGTATGCGGCGGCCGGCGTCGATCTCGCGCGCGGCGATGCGGCCAAGGAGCGCATCGGCCGAGCGGTGGCCGGCACCCGCACCCCGCTCTCGCTCGGGGAGGTCGGCGCGTTCGGCGGGATGGTGCGGGTGCCGGCCGGGATGCGGAAGCCGGTGCTGGTCATGAGCACCGACGGCGTCGGCACCAAGGTGCTCGTGGCGCTCCAGGCCCGCCGCTATGACACGGTCGGCGAGGACCTCGTCAACCACAGCGTCAACGACATCCTGGTCCACGGAGCCCGTGGCATCGCGTTCATGGACTACATCGCGGGCGCCGGCCTCGGCGTCGCGGAGCTGGCGGGCATCGTCGAGGGAGTGGCACGCGGCTGCCGCGCCCACGGGATGGCACTCGCGGGCGGCGAGACGGCACAGATGCCGGGGCTGTACCAGGAGGGGCACTTCGACCTCGCCGGCACGATCGTCGGCATCGTCGAGGAGGACGAGGCGCTGCACGGCGACCGGATCGTGCCGGGCGACGTGCTGCTCGGCTACGCCTCCACCGGCCTCCACACCAACGGGTACACGCTGGCGCGCCGGGTCATCTTCGAGCGGATGGGGCTGGGCCTCGACGACCGCCTGGCCGATACCGGCACCACGGTGGCCGATGCGCTGCTCGCGGTGCACCGGAGCTACGTCGCGTCGGTGGTGCCGGTGCTGGGCCGCCTGCACGGCATCGCGCACATCACCGGAGGCGGCATCGGCGGAAACCTCTCGCGGGTCCTGCCGGCCGGCACCGGAGCCACGATCGACCCGCGCGCCTGGGACGTCCCGCCGCTCTTCCGCGTGCTGCAGGAAGCCGGGCGCATCGCGACGGAGGAGATGCGCGATGTCTTCAACCTCGGCATCGGCCTGATCGCCGTCCTCCCGCCCGGCGCGGTGCCCGAGGCGCAGGGCGCCGCGGCGGCCGCGGGCGTCGAGACGCGGGTCATCGGCGAGGTGGGGCAGGGCGACCGGGCGGTTGCCTTCGCCGGCCGCTAGCGTGGCGCGCCCATGAACGAGGCGCAGGCGATGGCCCGCGCCATCGAGCTCGGCTGGCGGGGCTGGGGGCACGTCCATCCCAACCCGATGGTGGGCTCGGTGCTGCTCGCAGGGAACGAGGTGGTCGGCGAGGGATTTCACGCCGAGTTCGGCGGGGTGCACGCGGAGGTGGCGGCGCTCGAGGCGGCGGGGCGCCGCGCTGCCGGCGCGACCGCCGTGGTCACGCTCGAGCCGTGCACCCACGTCGGCAAGCAGCCGCCGTGCGCCGATGCGCTGATCCGTGCCGGGGTGCGGCGGGTCGTCGCGGCAGTGCGCGACCCGAATCCGGCCGCCGCCGGCGGGGCCCGGCGCATGCGCGATGCCGGGATCGATGTGGAGATCGGGCTGCTGGGCGGGCAGGTCGCGGCGCAGAACGCGGCGTTCTTCCACTATCTCCGGAACGTGGGCCGCCCCTGGATCGCGCTCAAGCTCGCCACCACGCTCGACGGCCGCATCGCCGACGCGCGCGGCCGCTCGCGATGGATCTCCGGCCCGGACGCGCGCGACTACGTGCACTGGCTGCGCGCCGGGTTCGACGCGATTGCCACCGGCGGGCGGACCGCCGCGCAGGATGACCCTTCGCTCACGGTGCGCGGCGCCGTGACGCCGCGGGTGGTCCCGCGACGGGTCATCTTCGACCGGGCGCTCGGGCTCTCGCCGGCGAGCGTCGTGGTCCGGACGGCGGGAGAGACGCCCACGATCGTCGTGAGCGGCCCGGCCGCGGCCGGCAGTGTGCGCGCCGAGGCACTGCGTGCGGCGGGGGTGCAGGTGCTGGGCGCCGCGTCGCTGGGCGAGGCGATGACGGCGCTGCGCTCCGCCGGGGTCACGTCGATGCTGGTCGAGGGCGGTGGCCGGCTCGCCGGCGCGCTGCTCGAGGCGGGGCTCGTGGACCGGTACTACTGGATCCAGAGCCCGCTCCTGCTCGGCGAAGGTGGCGTGCCCGCCTTCGCCGGCCTGCCGGACAGTGCGCTGGCGGGCGCGCCGCGCTGGACCGTCGCCGAGCGCCGCGCCCTCGGCGAGGACACCCTGCTGGTGGTGGATCGGGAGCCATGTTCACCGGAATCGTGAGCGCCATCGGCGCGCTCCGGCGCGCGGAGCCGCGCGACGGCGGCCTGGATCTCTCCATCAGCGCGCCGTGGACGGATCTCGAGCCGGGCGAGAGCGTCGCCGTGGACGGCGCGTGCCTCACGGTCGCGGCCGTCGAGCCCGGAGGGTTCGCGGCGCACGTGGTCCGCACCACGCTGGATCGGACCAAGTTCCGTGCCGGGGGCACCGGACGCGTCAACCTCGAGCGCGCCCTCCGGGCCGGCGACCGGCTCGGCGGACACCTGGTGCAGGGACACGTGGACGGCGTGGGGTCGGTCGAGCGGGTGAGCGAGCGGGACGACGCGCGGTTGCTCGACCTCCGGGTGCCCGATGCGGTGGCGGCGGTGTCGATTGCGCTCGGCTCGGTGACGGTGGACGGCGTGAGCCTCACCGTGAACGCGATCCCCGCCCCGGGAACGATCCAGGTCTCGCTCATTCCGTTTACCTTACAGCACACCACCCTTGGCGAGCGCCGGGCCGGCGATCCGGTGCACCTCGAGGGCGATACGATCGGCAAGTACCTGAGGGCGTTCATCCGACCATGACATTCGGCACCATCGAGCAGGCGATCGACGACCTCCGGAACGGCCGGATCATCATCGTGGCCGACGACGAGGACCGCGAGAACGAGGGCGACCTCGTGTGCGCGGCCGAGCTGGTGACGCCCGAGACGATCAACTTCATGACCATGCACGGGCGCGGCCTGATCTGCCTCGCGCTCACCGCCGAACGCTGCGACCAGCTCGGGCTGCCGCAGATGACGCAGCGCAACACCGAGGAGCTGGGCACGGCCTTCACGGTGAGCATCGACGCCGAGCGCCGCTTCGGCGCCACGACCGGCATCTCGGCCAGCGACCGCTCCACCACGATCCACGTGGCGATCAACCCCACGACCCAGCCGTCGGACCTGCGCCGGCCGGGCCACGTCTTCCCGCTGCGCGCGCGGCCCGGCGGGGTGCTCCAGCGCGTGGGCCAGACCGAGGCGAGCGTGGACCTGGCGCGGCTCGCCGGACTCAACCCCGCCGGCGTGATCTGCGAGATCCTCAACCCCGACGGCTCGATGGCGCGGCGGCCCGAGCTGTCCGAGATGGCGGAGCGGCATGGGCTGACGTTCATCACGGTGGCCCAGCTCGTCGCCTACCGGCTGCAGACCGAGCAGCTGGTGCACCGGGTGGCGGAGGCCCGGCTGCCGACCGAATACGGCGAGTTCCGGATCATCGGGTACCGGAACGACGTGGACCGGGCCGAGCACGTGGCCCTGGTGCACGGCGAGGTGGACGGGAAGGCCGACGTGCTGGTCCGCATGCACTCGAAGTGCCTGACCGGCGACGTCTTCGGCTCCCAGCGCTGCGACTGCGGGATCCAGCTCCACGGGGCGATGCGGAAGATCGCCGAGGCGGGGAGCGGGGTCATCGTCTATCTCGACCAGGAAGGGCGGGGGATCGGGCTGCTCAACAAGCTGCGCGCCTACTCGCTGCAGGATACCGGCGCCGACACGGTGCAGGCCAACCAGCACCTCGGCTTCGCGCCCGACCTGCGCA